>NZ_JBVVQS010000102.1:0-249347 GCF_055811575.1 Mesorhizobium sp. WSM4815
ATGTGGACATGCGGATGGTGCGTTAGCGCCGAGCCCCATGTGTGGAGCACGGCGGTGATGCCGATGCGCGCGCCGAGATGCTTCGGATCGGCGGCGATGGTCAGCATCGTCTCCGATGCCGCCTTGAACAGCAGGTCGTAGACCAGCGCCTTGTTTTGGAAGGCGATGTCGGCGACTTCGGCGGGCAGGGTGAACACGACATGGAAGTAGCCGACCGGCAGCAGGTCGGCTTCGCGCTCGGCCAGCCATGTCCGCGCGGCGGCGCCCTGGCACTTGGGGCAGTGCCGGTTGCGGCAGGAGTTGTAGGCGATCCGCCACTGGCCACAGTCCTCGCAGGCCTCGACGTGACCGCCAAGCGCCGCGGTGCGGCAGTGCTCGATCGCCGACATCACCTTGAGCTGGATAATGCTCAGATGGCCGGCATGAACGGCCCGGTAGGCGGGTCCGGCAGCACGGAAGATGTCGGCGACCTCGACAGAGGCGCGCACGGCTCAGCCATCGGGCGAGATCTCTGCCTCCTTGAACAGGCCGAGCTTGTCGAGCGGGCTCGTGACCGTGCGCACCGTGCGGGTCTCGACCTTGGTGTAGAAGGCGGTGTTGTCGAGCTTGGCGTGCCCGAGCAGGACCTGGATGACCCGAATGTCGGTGCCGTCTTCAAGCAGGTGGGTGGCGAAGCTGTGGCGCAACGTATGCGGCCCGACCCGCTTGGCGATGTCGGCGGCCTGTGCCGCCTCGACGACGATGCGGTGAAGGTGCCGGGTGCTGATCGGCTTCATCGGATGCTGCCCCGGAAACAGCCAGCCGTCGCGATGCATGACGCCCTGCTGGCGTCCGACCCTCCACCATTGCCGCAGAAGAGTAAGCAGGTCTTCGGACAGCATGGCGTTGCGATATCGCCCGCCCTTGCCGCGCTCGACACGTAGCAGCATGCGCTCGCTGTCGACATCGGCGACCTTCAGCATCGACACCTCGGCGACGCGCAAGCCCGCACCATAGGCGACCGAGAGCGCGGCCTGGTGCTTGAGGCAGGTGGTGGCGTTGAGCAGCCGAGCGACCTCGTCTCGGCTTAGGACCACGGGTAGCTTGCGCGGGTGCGCCAGCCGGACGAGCCTGCGCGCCAGATCCGGGCGGTCGAGCGTATGGGTGAAGAAGAAGCGCAGCGCCGACACGATGCTGTTCATCGTCGGAACGGGAACGCCGTCCTCCTGCTGTTCAACCTGGAATCGTCGTAGGTCGTCGGCCGTGGCCGTATCCGGAGATCGGCCGAGGAAGCTGGCCAACCTTCCGACATCGCGGAGATAGTTGCGCTGCGTCTCCTTGCCGAACCGGCGCAGGGTCATATCGTCGATCAGCCGCTGGCGCAGCGGGCTGATCGGAGCTTCGAGAACAGGATGGGTCATGGTCAGGCTCCTTGTTGAAGAAGCCCGTCATGCTCTGCCGCTGCCTAACAACGCTCAATGCAGGCGCGACGACCGGTTCCTGATCTCTACCTCAACCGCAGGGGCCCTCCCGCGCAGCGGGTTCGTTCCCCGGCCTCAAATGCGACGTCTGAGTAGTGGTTCGGCGATAACCGTTCTTGGCGCAATCAGGACGTTACGAGCTTGCTCAGCGCAGGCGTGTAGCTCTAAGCGTCTAAGGACACGCCGCGGCGCGGCGGCAGTTCGATCTTCTCGAGCGCTGATGCCATCAGGGCCAAGCCGATATGCCTGTAGACACCCGAGGAACTGCTGTCGGTGTGGCCCTGAATGGCGTCGGCCACGCTGTCAGAAATGCCTACCCTTGAAGCTTCGGTCTTGAACCAGTGCCTCAGCGCATGATTCGGCGCTTTGCGCGGGTCGGAAAACCCGTTCGCTCGAATCCACGTGGCCAGCCGGTTGGCAACGCCTTTCGAGGCATGCTTCCGCTTTGGATCACCTGACGAGCGGCCATAGAAGAGCGGACCTTCCCCTTTCGTTCGCACGAACTCCAGGAAGCCTGCTGCAAGCAGGGCCGGATGAATGGGCACTGTCCTCTCGCTTTCCGCATTCTTGATGCTACCAGCATCGATTGCCGGCGTGATCTTTACGACATGATATCCGTCTTCCTCAAACACATGGCTGACGTGCAGCTGCGCCACTTCGCCAATCCGTGATCCCGTGGCCGCAGCCAACCAGGGAAGCCACTTCTTCCAAGGTTCCCGAGCGGCGCTCGCCAAATCCAGCAGCCGAGCCACCTCCTCTCCGGTATAGCCCAACATCTTCTTGCCCGCCTTTGTCTTGCGCGCGACCTTGATTCCCTGGGAAGGATCGGACGCCGCGAGCTTGTTCGCCACGGCAAACCTGAACAGCGCACGGGCGCAGCCGAGATAGCCTCGCGAGATGGTTGCCACCGCCTTGTTAGCTTTGACGAGCTTGTCCTTCCAGCCGACGATATCCTCGGCGGTGATGCGAGTAATGTCGTCCGCCTTGTCCCCGACGGATGATTTGAGGTCGCGCAGAATGCCGCGCCAGCTGGACAGTGTGCTGGCACTCGGATCGGTTTCCGCCTCCCAGCGCTCAAAAAGTTCGTCGAGCGAGATCGGCATGGCGGTTGGTGCCGTCGGCTGGGAACTGCCCAAGGTAGGCGCGTCAGGGTTCTCTGCCTGCCGAAAATTGCCTGCACGAAGATCGCCCAGCGAAGGATCAGGTTGTCGCTCGGTGATTGCCCGAAGCGCGTCGAGTTCGTTCTCAAGCAGCAATCGGCCAAGAGCGATCGCATCCGAACGGCTGATTTCGGGAATGCGGTTCTCGGCGATCGCGACGAATTCGCCAAGGTTTCCGGTCGCCCGCATGCTCTGCAACGTCTCGATCCGCTTCCCGAGGCGAAACCGATTGACGAAGGCGATGACCTTTTCGAGATCACCTTCGGCAACGAGGTGGTCGAAATAGGTATAGGCATCCTGTTCGTCGTGCCCGAAGTCGGCCGGCACCGGCAGCGGTCCGAACTCGCCGCGCCAGAACC
Source organism: Mesorhizobium sp. WSM4815 (assembly GCF_055811575.1). Classification (NCBI taxonomy): domain Bacteria; kingdom Pseudomonadati; phylum Pseudomonadota; class Alphaproteobacteria; order Hyphomicrobiales; family Phyllobacteriaceae; genus Mesorhizobium; species Mesorhizobium sp. WSM4815. Next base: position 2,980 of record NZ_JBVVQS010000102.1, read on the forward strand.
GAGCGGGAGTCGCGGTCGCCTGGCTGAAGAGCTCCGCACGGCGGCAGAACTCCTGATCGCTCGCCGCGATGGCGTGTTCACGGGCGATCTCGCGGAAGCCGGCACGGATAGTTCGGGAGTCCGGCGGCGCAGCAGCGCCGTGATTGTCGCCGGCGATCTGATCAGCACGAATTTCTTCGAACCGGTTTTCCAGTTCGACGCTCTTGCGAGCGAGACGCGACTTGGCTGTTTTCAGATCTTTTGTGCGCAAGGACCGGACCACGATTTGACGCCCGTATATAGGGGCAATGTCCGTAGGAACCCAAATTCGGCAGTAAAAAGTGCCGCTGCGCGTCATCATCCGTTCGGGCAGTGTCGCCATCCGATTCGAGCCCCGACTATAACAGTCACTGTTACAACTGGGCCGAACTGGAAAAGCGAATCAGAACCTGAATGAAATCAGGTACTTACAAGATGATGGTGCCCAGAAGAGGACTCGAACCTCCACTCCTTGCGGAACACGGACCTGAACCGTGCGCGTCTACCAATTCCGCCATCTGGGCTGGTGCGGGCTCTTTAGGCGGGCAAACGGTGAGTGTCAACGCGCTTTTTTGAAAGCTGCCCCGCCGGCTCAGCCGGCCAGCACTTCCTTGGATGCCACCGTCGAATCGGCGTTGAGCTTGTAGATGACCGGCACGCCGGTGCCGAGTTCCAGTCTGACGATCTCCTCGCCCGACTTGCCGTCCAGCGCCATGATCAGCGCGCGCAGCGAATTGCCGTGCGCCGCCACCAGGACTGTGCCGCCGCGCAGTACATGCGGCTGCAGGTCGTGCAGATAATAGGGCCAGACGCGCGCGCCGGTGTCTTTCAGGCTTTCGCCGCCGGGCGGCGGCACGTCGTAGGAGCGGCGCCAGACATGCACCTGCTCCTCGCCCCATTTCTGGCGCGCGTCGTCCTTGTTGAGGCCGGAGAGGTCGCCATAGTCGCGCTCGTTCAGCGCCTGGTCGCGAATAGTCTCGAGATCGCTCTGGCCGACGGCGTCGAGAATGTGCTGGCAGGTCTTCTGCGCCCGGATCAGCGACGAGGTGAAGGCGATGTCGAATTTCATGCCGCGCGCATTCAGCTTGGCGCCCGCCTCCCTGGCCTCGGCGTGGCCCAATTCGGTCAGGTCGACGTCGCGCCAGCCGGTGAAAAGGTTCTTCAGGTTCCATTCGCTCTGGCCATGGCGCACGAGCACGAGAGTTCCCGACATTTTTGCTCCTTCAGTTTGGTGGATGAGATCGTCTCAGGCGAGTCCGAGCACGTCGCGCATCGAATACAGGCCCGGCTTCCTGCCGCGCGCCCACAGTGAGGCCTTGACCGCGCCGCGGGCGAAGATCGCCCGGTCCTCGGCGTGATGGGCGAGCGTGATGCGCTCGCCGGTGCCGGCCAGCAGAACACTGTGGTCGCCGACCACCGAACCGCCGCGCAGCGTGGCGAAGCCGATCGAGCCGGTCTTGCGCACGCCGGTATGGCCGTCGCGCGACCGCACGCTGTTCCCGTCAAGGTCGATGCCGCGCCCGGCGGCGGCGGCTTCACCGAGCAGCAGCGCCGTTCCCGACGGCGCATCGACCTTGTGCCGGTGATGCATTTCCAGGATCTCGATATCGAAATCGTCGGCATCGAGCGCGCGCGCCGCCTGCTCCACCAGCACCGCCAGCAGATTGACGCCGAGGCTCATATTGCCTGACTTGACGATCGTCGCGTGGCGCGCCGCCGCCGCTATCTTTGCATTGTCGTCCGCCGAGCAGCCGGTGGTGCCGATGACATGGGCGATGCGTGCCTGCGCCGCATAGCCGGCGAATTCGACGGTCGCCGCCGGGCTGGTGAAATCGAGGACGCCGTCGGCCCTGGCGAAAGCCGGCAGCGGATCGTCGCCGATCACCACGCCGATAGTGCCGATGCCGGCCAGTTCGCCGGCATCCTTGCCGAGATGCGGCGAGCCGGCCCGCTCGATCGCGCCGGCGACGCGGGCGCCCGGAATGGTGTGGATGGCGCGAACCAGCGCCTGGCCCATCCTTCCAGCCGCGCCGACCACCACCAGGCCCATTTCATTGACGGGGGGATCGTTTGTGGCCGTACCGCTCATAAATTTCTTCCAATCGCTTTTTTCGCGCGCCGCAGCAGAGTTTGGATTGGCTTGCCGTCGTCGACAAGCCCCAGCCCCTTGTTGCCCTGCACCCGGTGGAACCGGGCATAGACGCTGTGCGGGTCGGCCATCAGCGAGGCATGCGTGCCTTGCTCGACCAGCCGGCCCTGTTCCAGCACGATGATATGGTCGGCATTGACCACGGTCGACAGCCGGTGCGCAATGACGATGGTCGTGCGCCCCGCCATGATCTGGGTCAGCGCCTGCTGGACGCGCGCTTCCGCTTCGTTGTCGAGTGCTGAGGTCGCCTCGTCGAGCAGCAGGATCGGCGCCTGCCGCACGATGGCGCGAGCGATCGACAGGCGCTGGCGCTGGCCGCCCGACAGCGTCAGGCCGCCTTCGCCGACAGGGGTGTCATAGCCCTGCGGCTGCTGGCGGATGAAGCCATCGGCCTCGGCCTGTTGCGCGGCCAGTTCGATCTCGGCGTCGCTGGCGCTCAGCCGCCCATAGCGAATGTTGTCGCGAATGCTGCCTTCGAACAGATAGGGCTGCTGCGAGACATAGGCGATGCAGCGGCGCAGCGACTGCTTGGTGACTTGCGAAATGTCCTGGCCGTCGACCTCGATGCTGCCCGCCTCGACATCGTAAAAACGCTGCAGCAGCGCCACCAGCGTCGATTTGCCGGCGCCCGAGGCGCCGACGATGGCCGTCATCTTGCCGGCGGCGGCAACGAAGCTGAGATCCTGCAGCACCGGGGCGTCGAAGACATAGCCGAACGACACATTGTTGAAGCGCACCTCGCCCCGGGTGATCTTCACTTCGGCCGCGCCGGGCGCGTCGCCCTGCTGCGGCTCGAGGTCGAGCAACTCGTAGATCATGCGCGCATTGACCAGCGCCCGTTCCATGCCGACCTGCATGCGCGCCAGCCGCCGGGCCGGGTCGTAGGCAAGCAGCAGCGCGGTGATGAAGGAAAACACCGCGCCGGGCGGCTGGCCGCCGACGGCTGCCCGGTAGCCGGAATAGGCGATGACGCCGGCGACGGCGAAACCGGCCAGCATGTCGGAGATCGGCGACAACCGTTCCGAGACGCGGGCGATGCGGTTTGCCCGCTGCTCGGCGCTGGCGACAAGATCGCTGATGCGGCGCGACAGCTCGTTCTCCAGCGTGAACGCCTTGACGATGGCGATGCCTTGCGTCGCTTCCTGCATGGCGCCGATCAGCCGCGCGTTTATCTGCACGGCTTCGCGCGTGGCGCGCCTTATCCTGCGGGTCAGGTAGACGACGGTGTAGATCAGCGGCGGCCCGATCAGCAGCGACATCAGCGACAGCATCGGATCCTGCCAGATCATGACGCCGATCAGCGCGATCAGCGATACGGCGTCGCGTGCCAAGGATGTCAGCGTCATCGACAGCAGGTCGCGGATGCCGTTGACGTTCTCGTTGATCTGGGCGGCCAGCCGTCCCGATCGCGTGTCGTTGAAGAAATTGATGCCGAGCTTCATCAGATGGGCGAAGATGCGGCGCTGGTAGCGCGCCACCAGATTGTTGCCGATCCTGGCCAGCGTCACCGCCTGGCCGTAGGTGGCCAGCCCGCGCAGCATGAAGGCGCCCAGGATCAACAAGCAGATCAGCGCAATGAGATCGCCGCGCTGCTGGTAGAATATCTGGTCGACGACATCCTTCATGATCCAGGCGGTGAAGGCGGTCGTGGCCGCAACCATCACCAGGCACAGAACGGCCAGAACATAATACCAGCGATAGTCGCGGCCGTTCTCGGCGAGGATGCGGCGGATCACCGCCACGACCTCGCCGGGCCGGGCTTTGGCTTGGTGGTTTAGCGACTGGTTCAAGTCGTGATCGTTCCGTGATGTCGGTCCGGCTCCGCGGCCGGGTTAATTCGGCAATCCTCTTAGCGCCCCGGTGCCGGCTTGCCTATGGCCGACGCCGGCAAAAACTCTGTGGGTCAGGCCTGCCAGCGTCGCCCCGCCGTCTGGACGCCGAACAGCGATGGGTTTCTGGCATAGGCGGCAAGGCCGGAAAGCGCTGCCAGCGGATGGGTGATCACATAGACCGGCATGGTCCGCATCAATTCGCTATGCGGCGCCTTGTCCTCGAAGGCGGCGCGGAAATTGCCTGACTTCAGCGCCGGCAGGATTTTCTGCGCGATGCCGCCGGTCAGGAAGACGCCGCCGCGGCTCATGAACACCAGGGCAAGGTCGCCGGCGGTGCGCCCGAGGCAGGTGACGAACAGCGACAGCGCTTCCTCGGCCACCGGATCCGACTTCGCCAGCGCCGCGGCGGTGACCTCGGCCGGCGTGGTGAACGGCGCCGGCTTGCCGTCCGCCCTGGCCACCGCCCGGTAGGCATTGACCAGGCCGCGCCCGGACAGGATCTGTTCGCCGGAGATTCTGCCCTCGAGCTTCTCGATATGCGCAAACACCTGGAAATCGCGCGGCGAGCGCGGCCCGATATCCATGTGCCCGCCCTCGCCGGGCACCGGTATCCAGTGGTTCAGCGCGTGGACCAGGCCGGCGACGCCAAGCCCGGTTCCGGGGCCAAGCACCACGCGCCCGGCATTGGGCTCCGGCGCATCGCCGCCGATCTTTTCCATATGCTCTTCGCCGAGCGCCACGACGGCCAGCGCCTGCGCCTCGAAATCATTGAGCACCACGACGTCGCCGAGGCCGAGGCTGGCAAACATTTTTTTTGGCTTGACGATCCACGGGCAGTTGGTGAGCGGGATCTCGTCGCTGTCGACCGGGCCGGCCACCGCCAGCACGGCGGAGTTGGGCCGCACCGACGAGCGGTCGAGCACCGCCGCCTGGATCGCTGAGTCGATCGTGTTGAAATTGGCGGTCTGGACGATCTGCGGTTCGGTTGGTTCCGAAGTCGCGTCGAGCACCATCGAAAAGCGCGCATTGGTGCCGCCGATGTCGCCGATCAGGACCGGAAACTGCAGCACGGTGTCGTCGTCGCCTGGCATGCTCTCGTCCGTCCCGGTTCCCAGTGGCGTTCCGCCGTTCTTTTGTTGACTAGCGCATGACCCGGGAAAGGGAAAGTCGCTTCAGGGTCAGTTCCGGAGCAACCTCATTCAGCGGGCGCCGCCCCTCACCTGCCTGCCGGCATCCTCTCCCCGTATAGTGACGGGAAGAGGGACGCTCTCATCGATGGTTTCGCCAATCTCCAACGCTGCAAGAACGGTGCCAAGGCAGCGGCCAGCCCTTTCTCCCCGTCACTATACGGGGAGAAAGGCCCGGCAGGGCAATGAGGGGCGGCGCCGGCCCCAACAGTTGGTTGTCTCCAACATTAGCTGGCCTCAGTACCCCGGCCGGGGTCGCGGCAGCGGAATGCCGATCTCGGGCGTTTCGGCGTAGGCGTTGGCCGTGGCCGGGAGGGCTGCCGCGCCGCTTGCCGATGCCCGCGCCGGCGACGGAGCCTTGGTGAGAACGGGTGCAGCCGCGACCGGCACGCCGTCCTCGCCATAATAGTCGCCATAATAGGTGACCGCCTCCGCCGAAGCCGGATTTGGCCCGTCGAGCACGGCCTGGCATGCTGCGGGCAGGCTCGCCATCGTCATCAGGTCGCGCGCTTTCGGCCTGTCCGGGTTCTTGTTGGGGCGCCACGGCTCCTCGGTGAACCACCATGCCAACGACTGGTCGCAGCCGTCGCCTGGCGCGGTGTTTTCCTGCGCCTTGCATTTGGGCGAGCCGGGCTGGCAGCCGATGCGGATGTGGAAGTGATAGTCGTGGCCCCAGAACGGCCTTACCTTGCGCAGCCATCCACGGTCGCCTTTCACCGTGTCGCAGAGCTTCTTCTTGATGCCGGGATTGACCAGGATGCGCTCGACTTCCGCATAGCTTGCCGCGCGCTTCAGCAGCCGCGTATGCGCCGGCGCCCAGAGCGCATCTTTCACCAAATGGGTCTTTTCATCGACAAGCAAGGTGGCGCTCATGTTTTCGCGCTGCTCGAGCGAAAGCTTGCGGTCGGGCATTGGCGTCAGCCAGATGTCTGCGTCGAGGCCGATCTGGTGCGAGGCATGGCCGGTCAGCATCGGGCCGCCGCGCGGCTGCGAAATGTCGCCGACCAAAAGGCCGGGCCAGCCATCGGCCGCGGCGTCGCGCGACAGTTTCTCGATCAGCGCGATCATCGTCGGATGGCCCCAGCGGCGGTTGCGCGAAGGCCGCATCACCTCCCATTTCGGGCCGTTCAGGGGTATGGCGACGCCGCCGGCAAAGCAGCCCTTGGAATAAAAACCGATCGACTGCGGCGCAGCCACGGCCGGCAGCTTTTTGGCGCCGAACAGGTTTTTCGCCAGCTCTTCGGCCGTCGCAGGTCGCGCTGCAAGCCCCGCCAAGGCGAGGACGGCGAGTGCTGCTAATGCATGTCGCCCAAAAGTGCGCAGCGGTTTTGCGACAACGACATGCATAAACAGAGATCTAAAGCGCGTTGCGACACGCTTCAGCAGCAGCGATTTGCCGGGCAATGGTCGCTTCAACATCGTCATGAAAGCAGAACCCCTCTGCAAATTGGGTCGAATCATAGCACGCCCGGCGCGCGATTTCGATCACGACCGCTTCATCGGGCTGCGCGCCTCGCCATCGCGCCAGTTGCCCAAAACCCACATATGGTCGAAGGCCGACCGGTAGTCGGGAAAGCGGAAGCGATAGCCGGCCGCCTTGATAGCCGTGTTGGCGACGCGCTTGTTCTCGCCATAGAAGGACCGCGCCATGGGCGAAAGTTGGGCGGTCTCGAACGGAATTTCCGGCGGCGGTGTGACGCCCATCAGCCCTGCGGCATAGGTGACGACGTCCTGCGGCGGCGCCGGCAGGTCATCGGTGACGTTGAAGATGCCGCCGCTGGTGTGCTTGAGCAGATGCCAAAGCGCCCCCGCAATGTCGTCGCAATGGATGCGGTTGAACACCTGGCCCGGCTTGACCAGCCGCCGCGCGGTGCCGTTTTCCAGATTGACCAGGGCATTGCGGCCCGGCCCGTAGATGCCGGAAAGCCGCAGGATCGCCACCGGCCGGGCGATGTCTCGACCCAGCTTTAGCCAGTCCTGCTCGGCGGCGACACGCAGCATCGAGCGCTTCGACAGCGGCCTGCATTCGAAGGTCTCGTCGACCCAGCCGCCGCCATGGTCGCCGTAGACGCCGACGGTGGAGAGATAGGCGATCCATTCGAGCGCCGGCATCTTCGCGATTGCCTGGCGCGCCGCATTCAGCACCGGGTCGCCGGCCTCTTCCGGCGCCACCGAGACGACGAGGTGGGTTGTTTTCTCGAGCGCGTCGCTGATTTCAAGCGTCAGCGCGCCATCGAAAAGCAGCGGCTGGATTCCGGCTTGCCGCAGCGCTTCGAATTTCTCCGCTGCGCGTGTCGTGCCAAGGATCGTGCCAACATCCTTGCTGGCGCGGGCAAATGCCTTGCCCGAATAGCCGGCGCCGAAAATGAGGATCTGCTTCTCGCTCATGCATGCGCCTCGATCTGGTTTGCCAGCGCCAGGCGCCATTCGCGTCGCACGGCCTCGTCGCCTTCTGCTTTCACCGCAGCGGTGGCCGATTTGGCGAAATCCGAAGCCGGCACAAGCCGTGACAGCGCCCATACCGCTGCGCCGCGCACCAGCGGCGAGGCGTCACCGAGCAGCGCACGCACGGCGTTTCCGAGCGAGGGTTCGCCGGAATTGCCGGCGGCGATCAGCACGTTGCGGACAAAGCGGTCGCGACCGATGCGCTTGACCGGCGAACCGCTAAAGAACGACCGGAAGGAAGCGTCGTCGAGCGCCAACAGATCGGCGAGCGGCGGCTCGCGCAAGTCCGCGCGGGCGACGAGCTTTGCCTCGGACGCTGCCCGGGCAAACTTGTTCCATGGGCAGGCGGCCAGGCAATCGTCGCAGCCATAGATGCGGTTGCCGATTTTTTCGCGGAACTCGTGCGGGATCGGCCCCTTGTTCTCGATGGTGAGGTAGGAGATGCAGCGGCGCGCATCGAGCCGGTAGGGAGCCGGAAAGGCGTCGGTCGGGCAGGCGTCGAGACAGGCGCGGCAAGAGCCGCAATGGTCGTCTTCGGGCGTATCGGATGCAAGCTCGGCCGTGGTGAAGATGGTGCCAAGGAACAGCCAGGAGCCGTGCTCGCGGCTGACCAGATTGGTGTGCTTGCCTTGCCAGCCGAGGCCGGCGGCTTCTGCCAGCGGCTTTTCCATCACCGGGGCGGTGTCGACGAACACTTTTACGTCGCTCCCAGAGTGCCCCACGATCTTGCCGGCGATCTCTTTCAGCCGGCCCTTCATCACATCGTGATAATCGCGGTTCTGCGCATAGACGGAGATCGCGCCCCGCTGGCGCTTGCCCAGCACCGCGCGCGGGTCGTGGTCCGGCCCGTAGTTCATGGCCAGCACGATGATCGAGCGAACTTCGGGCCAAAGCGCCATCGGCTCGCCGCGGCGTTCGAGCGTCTCGGCGATCCAACCCATCGAGCCGTGGAAGCCGTCGGCGACGAATGCGGCAAGCCGGGCCGGCGCCTGCGGGATGGCATCGGGCGTGGTGACGGCAACGGCATCGAAACCGGCGCGCCGCGCCTCGCGGTCGATCAGCGCGCGCAAATTTTGCGCTCTAGAAATCGAGGTCCGCATAATGTGACACCGGCGACAGGCCGCGCACCCGGTCGGACAAAAGCGGCCGGAACGATGGCCGTGATTTCACCCGTGCATACCATTCGCGCGCGGCAGTGTGTTCGCGCCAGTCGATCTCGCCGAGATAGTCGAGCACGGACAGCGCAGCCGCAGCCGCGAGGTCGGCATAGGTGACCTTGCTGCCGGCCAGCCAATGGCGGGTGCCGGCCAGCCAGTTGGTGTATTTCATGTGCTGGCGGATGTTGGCGCGCGCGGCGCGGATCGCCGCCGAATCGGGCGAGCCGCCGCCCGCCGTTTCCGGCATGATCGGCTTCAGCACGCGCTCGCGCACCAGGTGCCGCGTCACCTCGCTATCGGCCTTGCTGAGATACCAGTCGGTCAGCCGGCGGATTTCGGCGCGCTCCATCGGGTCCTCGGCGAACAGCCGCTTGTCGCGCTTGAGCACGCCGCGCGTCTCGTCGAGATATTCGCCGATGACCATGGCGCCGACGATCGGCACGTCGCCCTCGGCAAGCAGGATCGGCAGCGTGCCGGCCGGGTTCAGCGCCAGGAACTCCTTGCGCCGCATCCACGGCTTTTCCTCGATCAGCGCCAGTTCCTCGCCATACTCGCCGAAAGCGAGGCGAACGAAGCGGCAGGTGGCGAACATCGGGTGGTGGAAAAGCGTCAGCATGGTCCCGCGATAATAGAGCGCACTGGCAAATCGCCGGCTGCGCCGGTAAGTCTTGGCCGCCCGATTCAGGGGGCCGCCCCGATTCAAAGGGCCGTCAGGGTGCTGCGACCTATAGGAGGAGTTCCGCGCCATGACAAGCAAGCCGTTCTTCAAAGCTCTCACTCGAACGCCGAGGTTTCCATGGAAAGCCAGACCATTGTCGAAGCGCTGCTGCTCGGCATGATCGAGGGCATGACCGAGTTCATTCCGGTCTCGTCGACCGGCCATATCCTGCTTGCCGGTCATTTTCTCGGCTTCCATTCGACCGGCAAGGCCTTCGAGATCCTGATCCAGCTCGGCGCCATACTGGCGATCCTCAGCGTCTATTTCCATCGCCTGTGGCAGATGCTGGTCGACCTGCCGCGTGATCGGGTGACGCGGCATTTCGTTCTCGGCATCCTCGTCGCCTTTCTGCCGGCGGCCGTCATCGGCGCGCTGGCGCATGGCTTCATCAAGACGGTGCTGTTTGAATCGCCGAGGCTGATCTGCGTCATGCTGATCATCGGCGGCCTGGTCCTGCTGTGGGTGGATCGCTTCAAGCCGAAGCCGCTCTATCACGACGTCGAGCGGTTTCCGCTCCGGCTCTATCTGCAGATCGGACTGTTCCAGTGCCTTTCGCTGATCCCCGGCACGTCGCGTTCCGGTTCGACGATCGTCGGCGCGCTGCTTCTGGGCGTCGACAAACGCGCGGCGGCGGAATTCTCCTTCTTTCTCGCCATGCCGACGATGGTCGGCGCCTTCGCCTTCGACCTGTTCAAGAACCGCAATGTGCTGACCAGCGCCGATCTGCCCATCATCGCCGCCGGTTTCATCGCCGCCTTCGTCGCGGCGCTTATCGTCGTGCGCTTCCTGCTCAACTACGTCTCGCGCCACGGCTATTCGCTGTTCGGCTGGTGGCGGCTGGTTATCGGCACCGTCGGCCTGGTGGCGCTGTTCGTCCGGGGGTGAGGCGGCACGCTTATTTTGTCGCCAAGGGCTCTATTTGTTCGTTTGGCCTAACAATGTCGGCTGATGATGGGGGACGACCAGCGTAGGCCCGCCCCTCCAACTGAAGCCGTCATCGCGGGTCGTTCTCGCCCGCTTGAATGCATCTGATGGCCGAATCGACTGTGTTCACCACTCTTCAAAACTTTTTCACGCCGATATCATGACTTCGAACGAGCCCTCGCGTCCTCTCTCCCACGACGTTCCCACACGGTTCGGGCGTCGAACTGAGGAGATAAAGGATGATCAACCGCATCTTGGGAGTTCTCGTGATCGGCGCCGCGACCACCGCGTCCGCTGGTGATGGTCTGAGCCGCCACATTCTCGAACGGGCAGCAAGCTGTTGGCCTACGCAGACGGCGATGCGCGGGATCAGCTTCAGTGCAGATGTCCACGTCAGCTTCACCCGCGAGGGGCACGTCAGTGCCATCCAAATCGTCGACGTAGCGCCGCAGACCGAGACGTTCAAGGGCTTGGCCAGGGGTTTCGCGGATGCATTGAAGCGCTGTGGTCCGTACGTCACCGAAGGCAAGAGCGAAATGAACCTCAATCTCTCATGGCCGCTGTAAACGCAGCGAAGTGCTGCTACTTCGTCACCGAGAATTCATAACGCTTGAAGCGAGGCAGCAGGATGTATTCGTTCGGGGCTCCGGGTGTGACGCTCAGGTTGCGGAACACGGCGCCACAGCCCGTCAGTTTACGCGGATAGGCGGTGCACAAGCTGTCGCCCTGCACCCACATTCGACCGGTCACGACCTCCTCACCAACTGTTCGGGTCACGCTGCCGTCTGCCGCAATCACAGCATGGTAAGCCAAGACATCGGGCAGAACCTGGCGTCCCGTCAGCTCGTGTCCGATCATGAGATTGCCGATGTCGACGCCATTCATTCGTTCAGCGGATTCGGGTTCCATTCCGGCAGGAAGCTCAGAAACCCCTGCCTTCCTCAAACCATCGAGCAGGCGAACGATATCTTCCTGTCGCTTGTAGACGAAAAACTGCTGCGCGATCAGCAGGTTCGGCTGACCCTCCTGCCTTTCCGACAGCACGCTTCGGAGCTGCTCCAGGGCAGAGGCCGCTTCCGGCAGGCGATCGAGATGCGCAAGCGCTGCGACAAGAACATGCAGGCCGTAGAACTTCGTCCAGGGATTGGGCGACCGAACATCGACCTGCTCAAGCTGCGCGACCGCCTCCTCGTAGCGACCCTGGCCGAACGCCGCCAAGCCAGCCTGATAGTGTCGCCACTCCGTCCACCCGGGATCGACGCGTAGGGCCGCCTCGAGAAAGGTTCGCCCCTCAGCCGGCCTGCCGTTGAAGATGAGGGCCTGGCTCAGCCCTTCGTAGGTCCAGGAATCGCTCGGGTCGAGCGCTATCGCCTTTTGCAGGGCAGCCACCGCCTCGTCGGACCTATGCTCCCGGACCAGAAGCTCGGAAATCAGCTGGTAGTAACCGGGCGACGGATTTCCGGCAGCGATGGCCAGATTGCCGTAGAGCTCGTCGTCGATCTCGGTCCAACCAAGCCCTAGGGCCTGTCTCCTCGCGTCGTCGGCATCCCAGTGGAGCCATGCCAATTCCGCGGCCGCCGCGCCGAAATCGGCATCCAGCGCCAGGGCCTGGCGCAGGTAGCGAGATGCGTCCACGGTGCCTGATGGTGTATCCGTTCGTCGCGCCTCGATAGCGCGCCGAAAAGCCTGGTAAGCTTCCGGATCGTCAGTATCGCCGGACACGGCCAGGTTTGCTTTTCCCGGGACGAGCTTTAGCTGCAGCGCGGCGACAATCTGACCGGTCACCTGGTCCTGGAGCTTGAACACATCGCTGAATGGACCTTCGAACCGCTCGGCCCAGATCTGGCCAACCGTCGAGGCATCGACCAAGTGCGCATTGATGCGCACTTCATCGCCGAGACGTCGAACCGAGCCCTCCAGCAGGTAGCGGACGCCGAGCTCTTTCGCGATCTTCGCCGGCGGCAGGCCGCTGTTGCGATATGCACGCGCGGCATTGTGCGAGACGACGAACAGGCCGGGAACGCGCGCCAGCTCTGTCGTCAGATCGTCCGCGAAACCGTTGGCAAGATAGGCCTGCTCCTCGGCTTCGCTGAGATTTGCGAACGGCAGAACCGCGATCGAGAGCGAGGTCGGCACTCCCGTATCAAATGTAGGCCTCCAGATGAACGCCGCGACTGCGGCAATGATTGCCAGTACAGCGCCTACAAAGATCAGGCTTCGCCGGCTTTTGGTCTCGTGCTGGTCAGGAGAGCCAGTGCCGTGAACCTGCGGGTAGCCATCGTGAGGTATGCCGGGCGCTTGGCTTTCGGGGACAAAGCGATATCCCCGTCGCGCGACTGTCTTGAGCAGACTCTGCTTCTCGTCGCCGATGGCTTTCCTGATTTCGCTGATGCACTGGGAAAGACTGTTTTCCGTCACCGCGATGCCGGGCCAGACAGCGTCCAGGAGCTCCTCCTTGGTCACGACACGGTTGGCGTTGGCGACCAGATGCTTCAGCACCGCGAGCGATTGAGGCCTCAGCGGGACATCTTCACCATGCTCGCCGTGCAGGAGACCGGCGTCGAAATCGAACTCGACACCGTTTAGAACAAGGCTCGGTGGATTGACCAGGTTCAAGGCTGCTCTCGATCATCGTGCTGATCGTTCGGGCGGCATGTTGCTCGGCAGGCCGCCTTTGACTTGAGAATCGGCGCCTGTCGCCGAAAGTCAACCAGCGTTTGAAAGTCGGCGCTGCTTCCCGGGACGAAACCTTGACGCTGCGATCGCAAACGTCCGGAAATTCACGACCGAGCCGGCTGGCGCATCGACTTGGATTATGCCGCGATGGAGCGTTCTACGTGGAATGGTCAGTGCGCTGCGATCCGGATCCCACCGGTGACTTCCAGAGCCTAGCTCCGCCCGTAAAAAACATTCTTGACATGCACCGGCCAGCGCCACGGCAGCACCGCGACCATGTCGAAGCGCACCGACAATCTGCCATAGTCGGACTGGCGCGACAGCCAGAGATCGGCGGCGCTTTCGATGCGGCGCTCCGATTCGCAGCGAACAGCTTCCATCGCTTCCACCAGTGTGCGGCGAGCCTTCACCTCGACGATCAGCACCAGGTTGCCGCGCCGCGCGATCAGGTCGATCTCGCCGAACCGCGTGCGGTGGCGGCGGGCCAGGATCCGATAGCCCTTCACCATCAACGCCGCCGCAGCCAGCCACTCGCTGCGGTGGCCGCGCCGATAGGCGCGCTGGCGGCTGGCGACCGGGCGTTCAGCCATCGCTGTCTTTCCCGGTGTCGCCGTCTTTGCCGGTGTCCTTGAGTTCGAGCAGCCGCCGGTAAAGCGCCTGCTTCTGGCCGCCGGTCATCTTGGCGGCTTCCGCCGCCGCCTTGGAGGCCGGCATCTCGGCGGCAAGCGAAAGCAGAAGCCGGTCGATGTCCGCCGGCTCGTCGGCCGTTGCGTCCGACGGGCCGACGCAGATGACGATCTCGCCCTTCGGCGTGTCGGCCGCCGCGTAATGATCGGCGAGCGACTGCAAAGTGCCGGTCCGTATCTCCTCGAAGGTCTTGGTCAGCTCGCGGCCGATCGCGGCCTTGCGGGCGCCGCCCAGCGCCTCGCCCATGGCACCGAGCGTCTCGGCCAGCCGGCGCGGCGATTCGAAGAAGATCAGCGTCGCCGGCACGGTTTTAAGCGCTTCCAGCCGGGTCAGCCGTTGGCCGGTCTTCACCGGCAGGAAGCCGGCGAACAGGAAGGCGTCGGAGGGCAGTCCGGAGGCCGTCAGCGCCGCGAGCGGCGCCGACGGTCCGGGGATCGGCACGACGCGAATGCCCTGGTCGAGCGCTTCGCCGACCAGTCGGTAACCCGGATCGGAGATCAGCGGCGTGCCGGCGTCCGAGATCAGCGCCACGCTCTGCCCGGCCAGCAGGGCTGCGATCAGTTTCGGGCCGGCCTCGCCGGCATTGTGCTCGTGATACGCAGTGGTGCGGCGGCGGATGCCGTAGCGGTCGAGCAGCACGCGACTGACACGCGTGTCCTCGCAGGCGACGATGTCGGCGGCGGCGAGCGTTTCAAGCGCGCGTAATGTGATGTCGCCGAGATTGCCGATCGGCGTCGCCACCAGGTAGAGCGCCGGCTCGAGCGGCCGGGCCGATATCTCGGTCTGGCCGATCACGTAGCTGCGTTTTGCCGACTCGCCGGTCACCGGTGTCCCCCGTCAGGCTCTGACCTTGAATGCACTCGCCCCTGTTTGGCACGGCTCACGCCGGCTTGCAAAACCCATGCCGAAGTGACGCGGCTGTCATGGCTATGCCACACTGCGGAACGAAACCGTGCCCGGCGGATTTATGCCTGATCTCGGGAGGAGCAGGATGGACAGCCTCAAGATACAGGACGTTTTCGAACCCTACTATGCAGGCCGTAAGCGCTTTGCCGTGCGAAAGGACAAGGGCCAGCCTGCCAAAGCTGGCGCTGGCCTGGCTAAAAAGCCGCGAAAGCGTCGTCCGTCAAAGGCAACCAAGCTCGAGATCGAGCCCTTGACCGGCACCGGCAGCACGATGGAGCACTGACCAGACGATGCCCAATCGCTTCGACATTTTCATCACCCGCCTTGAAACCAAAAGCTCCCGCAATGGAGCGCCCCCACATCCGACAAGCGATCGATACCGCGCCCGCCGCGACAAGGGTGAGGCCAAGCCGGCTCGCGACGGTGAGGCGGACGCCGAGAAAGGCCACGCCAGGCGCCGCCCCAAGCACGACGCCTGACTACCGCGATCTTCGCGATTGGCCGAGACACTTCCCTCTAAAGCGCGGGGGAAACGCTCGGCCACATCATTCAACCCGGATAGTTCGAGACCCGCGCTTCCAGCAAACGCTTCCAGACTGGGTTCATGACTCGTCGTCTGGAATGTCGCCAGCCTCTGTTCATAACGTGCTAATATTGAACCTGCGTGCGCACTTGAGCGTACGGGAGAGGATCATGTCGGCAACTTTAACCGCACTGAGCAGCAGTGAGGCCTATAGGCTGGGAGATTTCAACCTGATTGGCCGTGGCGAACATGCCACCATACGCCTGGAGGACGGGGAAGTTTCGCGCCAGCATGCAACGATCCGGCGCGACGGCGCGAACTACTGGGTTGTTGATGTCGGTAGCGCCAATGGCAGTTATGTGAATGACGTGGCGCTCACAACCGCGCGTGTGCTGCACACCGGCGATCGCGTCCAGTTCGGCAGATCGATTTTTCTTTTCGACCAGGGCACGACTGCCCCCGATCCAGACTCGCAAGTGGCGAACACAAAAACGCAATGGGGCAACCCGGCAGCCCCCAAGAGCCGGCCGGCCACCCTGTTCGTTGCTGATTTGAAGGAGTTTACCGCAATTAGCGCAAGGCTGTCCCCGGAACAGGTGGCGGCCCTCCTGGCCGAGTGGTACTTGGACTGCAATATGATCTTGAAGCACTACGGCGCCTCGATCGACAAATTCATCGGTGATTGTGTATTCGCTTATTGGCACGGGACCGCAGCGGATGCCTGTGTCTCTGCGGTTCAGGCTGCCCAGGCGCTCCGCGCTGCGGAAGACGCGGCTACGTCGCCAACCCGAGTACTGGTCCGGGAACAACAAGACATCGTACTCGACTGCCGCATTGGCCTTCATGTGGGTGAAGTTGCTATCGGCGCTATGGGCAAAGGCATCAACACCGCGCTGGGCGATGCCGTGAATTTGGCCTTTCGTATTGAGGGATTGACGCGAAAACTGGACAAGCCACTGTTGGTCAGCGCCCAATTCGTCGAGCACTGGCCTGAAGGCAGACAATATTTCAAGTCCTGCGGCCATCACGAGGTCAAAGGGCGCGCCGAGATGATCGAGGTATTCAGCCTAGAATAGTCGCGCCAGCATAGGAGAGGCAGCCATGGGGCTCAGAAATCTTCAGGCATTTCTATTCTTTTTGCTTCTGATCGTGCTGGGCTTTTCAGCGCCGCTACGCGCTGCGGAAGGTAAGCGCCTTGCGTTGGTAGTCGGGAATTCTGCCTACACGGCGACAACGCCGTTGGCGAACGCCGCCGCCGACGCCCGTGCCTTTACAGCGTTCCTGAAGGAAAACGGCTTCGAGGTAGACAGTCTGATCAATGTCGACCGGGCCGGTTTCGCGAGAGGACTCTCTACTTTTTCAAAGAAGATCGGGCCAGCCGACACCGCCTTGTTCTACTTCGCTGGCCACGGGATGCAGCTGAAAGGCGAAAATTTTCTGCTCGGGCTCGATGCCGAGCTGCTGTCGGAGTTTGATGTCGACGCCGAAGCCATCGCGCTGAATTCCATTATAGGCACTATGGAGCGGAAAGCCTCGCTGTCGCTTCTTTTCGTCGATGCCTGTCGCAATAATCCGATCGCCGACCGGCTGAATGCAAGCGTCGAAGGCGTCACCCGCGGCGCTGCGTTGAAGGGGCTGGCGCCTGTGGGTTCCACCGGCTCGGGAACGATGATCGCCTTCTCCGCTTCGCCTGGCCAGGTCGCCTACGATGGAGTCGGTGAGAACTCGCCTTTCACGACGGCCTTAGTTGAACATCTGTCCAGCCCTTCGCTAGAGGTAGGTACGGCTTTCAAGCGTGTGATCCGCGATGTCCGCATAAAGACGAACAACCTCCAATCGCCGCAGATTGTCTCGAACATTGCCGCTGAATTTTACTTCAACGCCAGCGCGCCGGCGACCGCTGTCGCCGCATCCGATTTTCTCGCCCAGATAGATTTCGAAAAGGCCGAGCGCATTGCCACTGCACGCGGCTGGCAGCTTTACTTGGCCAAGCACCAATCCGGCTCTTTCTCCGACAGCGCTCGCGCTGCGCTGCGTCTGCTCGAAGGTGGCGGCGATGGCCTCGTGTCGCCGCAGGAAGCTGAACGCCGTATGAAGCTGACGCAGTCTCAACGCAAGGAAATCCAGCTGACGCTTTCCGACCTCGGATATGACATAGGTGCGGCGGACGGCAATCTCGGTCAAAAGACTCGCAGGGCGATCTCTCGATACCAGAAGGCGCTGGGGCTCACCGAGACTGGATACATCAATAGCGTCGTCGCCAACGGGCTGGAGCTGGTTGGCGTCACGAGCACGGATTCCGTCGTATCTGCCGACGAGGCGCGGCTCTTCGACCCCGAGGATTTGAAAGGGCTCGAAACCGATGAGCGCACTATTCGCGCCGCGCAGTGCCTCAGGGGCAAAGAAATCATCTACGGCGAGTTTGGGAGCCGCCTCTATGTGGCGGTTTACGATCGCCACTCGTCTTGGCAGACCGCCAAATCTGCTGCCCAGCGGTGTGAAGCGCATCTGGCGGCGATCTCGTCAAAGGCGGAGAACGACTTTATTTACGGGCTGTTCGAGACTGATGAACGGATGTTCGAAACTGGCTTCGACGGAAGAGTGTCCTACAAGATGGGTCCGTGGATCGGCCTTGAGCAGGATCCGGGGGGGCGCGAGCCTCGTGGCGGCTGGCGATGGCTGACCGGCGAGGCAATGACTTACAACAATTGGCTTCGCAACCACCCCAACGAGCACAAGCAGGGTGATGATTTTGCGATGTTTTATGCTCATTTGGACGGCAACCGCGACACGGCCGATCTCAAGGCGAGCACGTGGGACGACATGGGTCCGCAAAACAGCTCGCACGGCTACATTATCGAGTTTCAATAGGACGAGGTGGAAGATGGGATCGCCAGCATGCCTCTCGGCTGCCGCTTACCGGTTCTCGCCGGCTTCAACACACGCCCCGTGGCCGTGATCGATCGGCAGCCTCTGCCGAGGCACGTCACTCGCAGATTGTAAGTCGATCGCGGCAGAAGCCGCTGCCCCGGCGAGCCCCGGCGGCCCGCGCTCTGCCCCTGCATTCATCGTGGGTTTCTGCCCTGCAAACGCGAGCAGGCCAGCTCGCGCTCGGAGCAGCGGCGGCACGCTTCTGTTCCGTTGGCGATCGTGGCCGGGTGTTCGGGTTATTCGCATGGGGGGGTTTTTCTATCGAATTCGGCCGGGCAACGACCGGACACACGCGAGCTGTGCTCCCTTCCAGTTTCCTCAAAGCAATTTCTGTCGGTTTCGCCATGTCGATCTCAGCGCCGGAGTAGCGACCGAAACGGCGCAACGCCTCCTGGGTTCTTCCACCCCAGATGCCGTCTGGGTTTCCCGGATTACACCCAACGCGGCCAAGCTCGCGCTGTATCCGCTTCGCCAGTTCGTTCGGGGCATCTTCCTGGTTGGCGTCCGATTGATGATCTGCATTCTCCAACTGTTGAATCTGGAGTCTGGCGAGAGGCACAAACAGGCCGTCCGGGTACAGTCGAAGATAATCCTTTAACGCTCCGCTGCTTTTGGAGCCGCGGATTGAGGTCCACAACTCGATTTCCGTCAGGCTCGCATCTCGGCTGCTGTCCGCTGGCGAGACTGTCGTTGCGCCACGAGGAGGGGCAATGAAAATTTCCCTGCCAGGCAGCGATCCATACGTGAATGGTTCCTGCTTGCCGCCTGTCGCGGCCAGAACAGTGTCGCGAACCTTGCGGAACACGAATTGGATGTGTACCCCGGGTTCACCCAGATGCGCCAACAGCCCTGCAGTGTAGGGACTGTTCCGTCCCGCTCCATCGAATGCAGTTGTACCTTCCTTCGCAGCGTACCCGACCAAGGTTCCGGCTGCCGGCTCAATCGCAGCCAGGCCTCTGCCAATGGAACGCGTTGCATTTGATCTTCGCATGGCCGCGATAAAGGGGTTGTCCCGGCAAGCATCAAGTAGAATCACTCGCACGCCGGAGACACGGGACAACGCGTTCATCACCAAATCGAGCGGGATTGCCTCAAACTCCACGTCGGAATCAGCGCTCAGGCTGACATCTGTAGGAACCAGAAAATTTCTATTCTCAACCTCAACCCCGTGTCCGGCGAAGAAGATTATTGCGAAATCAGCACCTTCCGCCTCGCGACCGAACTCCTGCAGAGCTTTCCTGAACGCGGTATGGTCCAAGTCCATCTTGCGAGATACTTTGAACCCTACCATTGAGAGCAAGGTCGCCATGTCAGCAGCGTCATTGTTCGGATTGGGAAGTCTAGCCACCCGCTGATAGTTCGAATTGCCGATCACCAGCGCAACGCGTTTTTTCAGCCCACGCCACCTCCAGCCCGCCGATCAGGGCAATGACAGCAAGCGCGATGTTGAAGAGGCGCATTTTAGCCCCGTGCTCTGCTTCAACCGCATATTAGCGGCACCCGACAGAAGCTTGACCAGTCAGGCCCACGCTTGCAAGTAAATATCGGTCGCGGATTGCAGGCTGGCCCGGCGCTGAGATATTCCTTCGTGGACATATTACCGCGCCAGATCGGCCACTACGGCGTCCAGCACGATCATGCCGGCCGGCGTGGCGCGCAGGCGGGCATTGCCGATCGGCGCCACCAGCCCCTCGCCCTGCAGCATCGACAGCCGCGCCGTCGACAGGCCACGGCCGGAATACGCTTCGTAGCGCGAGAGGTCGATTCCCTCGGCCAGCCTCAGCCCCATCAACAGGAACTCGTCGGCCTCTTCCGAGCGCGTCAGGATCTCGCCGCCGGTGACGCCATGGCCCTTGGCCTCGACCAGATTGGCCCAGGTTTCCGGCATTCGTTCCGCGATCGTCACCACGCGGCGGCCGTTCTCGACGAAGCGGCCATGCGCGCCGGGACCGACGCCGACATATTCGCCATAGCGCCAATAGGTGAGATTGTGCCGGCTTTCGGCGCCTGGTCTGGCGTGGTTCGAAATCTCATAGGCCGGCAGCCCATGCGCGGCGGTGATCTCCTGCGTCAGCGCATAGAGATCGGCGGCATGGTCATTGTCGGGAATAGCGAATTTCCTGGCCGCATGCAGCGCGTGGAACGGCGTGCCTTCCTCGATGGTCAACTGGTAGAGCGACAAATGGTCGGCGGCATGGCCGATCGCCTGCTCGAGCTCCGCCTGCCACGCTTCCGGTGTCTGGCCGGGCCGTGCGTAGATCAGATCGAACGACAGCCGCGGGAAAATCTCACGCGCCAGGCCAATCGCATGCAGCGCTTCATCGACATTGTGCAGCCGGCCGAGAAAGCGCAGATCCTTGTCGTTCAGCGCCTGCACGCCGAGCGACACCCGGTTGACGCCTGCCTCCCGATAGCCGCGAAAGCGCTCGGCCTCGACCGAAGACGGGTTGGCTTCCAGCGTCACCTCGATGCCGGCAGGCACCGTCCAGTTCTTCGCCACCGCGTCCAGCACCGTCGCGACGGTTTGCGGCTTCATCAGTGATGGCGTGCCGCCGCCGAGAAAAATGCTGGTCACCTCGCGCGGTCCGGTGCGGTTGCGCATCGTCGCAAGCTCGGTCTCGAAGGCGCGCGCGAAACGCTCCTGGTCGACCGGCTGGTGGCGGACATGGCTGTTGAAGTCGCAATAGGGGCACTTGGCCGCGCAGAACGGCCAGTGCACGTAGACGCCGAAACCGGGGCTGCGGTCGAGCAGCATGGTCATTTCACCGCCGATCGCGCCAAATCCAGTCTGGCCTGCGCGAATTTCTGGAAGGCGCGAGCCCGATGCGACAATGCCGTCGGCTGGCCGGGCTTCCAGCCATGTTTCTCCTCTGCGGTCATCTCGCCAAAGGTCTTTTCGAAACCGTCCGGCACGAACACCGGGTCGTAGCCGAAGCCGAGTTCGCCGCGCGGCGGCCATACCAGCGTGCCCTCGACTTCGCCACGGAAATATTCGGCCGCGCCGTCGGGAAAGGCCAGGCAGATGACGGCGACGAAACGGCCCTTGCGCTGCGCAGGCGCAACCGCGCCGATTTCCTGCAACGCCACTTCGGCTCGCTGCATCGCCATGCCGAAGTCGCGGCTCCCGTCGGGCGCCTCGGCCCAGTTGGCGGTGTAGACGCCGGGCGCTCCGCCCAGCGCATCGACACACAGGCCGGAATCGTCCGACAATGCCGGCAGGCCTGTCGCCTTGGCGGCGGCAAAGGCCTTGATATAGGCGTTCTCCTCGAAGGTGGTGCCGGTCTCGTCCGGCTCCGGCAGGCCATATTCCTTGGCCGACTTCGCTTCTATGCCGAACGGCGCCATCAGATCGGCGAATTCGCGCAATTTGCCGGCATTGTGGCTGGCGACAACGATCTCATGTCCATCAAGCGAATGCATCAGATGCCCCAGATTCTTGGTTCGGCGAATTCGATCGAATTGCCGGAGGGGTCGCGAATATAGATCGAGCGGCCACCCTGCGGCCATTCGAACTCGCTCTCGATGGCGATTTTCTTGCGCTCAAGATGCGCTCTCCAGCGCACGATCTCGTCCGCGCTCGCCGCAAAGCAGAGATGGCCGTCGCCGACCGTGCCGTGCGGCGGCACTTTCAGCTTGGCATCGGGCGCCGGCGGGACCTTGGTCGCCTCGGCGTTGAAGATGAGCAGCACGCCGTCGCCGCAACGGAAGAACAGGTGCCTGCCTTCGACCTTGCCCAGCAGATCGAGCCCGAGCACATCGGTGTAGAATTTTTCCGCAGCATCGAGGTCGGTGACGTACAGCGCTGATTCGAGGATGGCGGAAGGAGTCATGACAGGGTTAAGCTACAGCCATCTGCTGCAGGCTGACCAGTCGCGCAATACCTTTCTTGGCCAATTCCATCAGCGCCGCAAATTGCTCTTCCGAGAAAGGCTCGCCCTCGGCCGTGCCTTGTATCTCGACAATGCCGCCTTTGCCGGTCATGACGAAATTGGCGTCGGTGCCGGCCGATGAATCCTCGAGATAGTCGAGGTCGATGACCGGCTGGCCGTCGTGGATGCCGCAGGAGATAGCCGCGACATGGTCCTTCAGCACCTTGGCGACGCTGGCCATCTGCCGGGCTTCCATCCAGCGCAGGCAGTCGTAAAGCGCCACCCAGCCGCCGGTGATCGAGGCGGTGCGCGTGCCGCCATCGGCCTGGATCACGTCGCAGTCGACGGTGATCTGCTGCTCACCCAGCGCCTGCAGATCGACCACTGCGCGCAGCGAACGGCCGATCAGCCTCTGGATTTCCAGCGTGCGGCCGCCTTGCTTGCCAGCCGAAGCCTCGCGGCGCATGCGCTCGCCGGTCGAGCGCGGCAGCATGCCGTATTCCGCCGTCACCCAGCCCTTGCCGGAATTGCGCATCCAGCCCGGCACCTTTTCTTCGAGGCTGGCGGTGCAAAGCACGTGGGTGTCGCCGAACTTCACCAGGCACGAGCCTTCCGCGTGCTTGGAGACGCCGCGCTCAAAGGAGATGGCGCGCATTTCGTCGAACTGGCGTTTGGAAGGGCGCATTCAGGCTTCTTTCTTGTCGTTTTAGGAGTCGTGGCCGGCTTGTAGCCGCACGCGACGAGAGGCGCAAAGGAAAATGGACCAGTTGCGCGGGCGCGGCCGATGTCTATATCCTTGGGCCGGAGGTATTTGGCTCGAATGACCAAGGCAGTCGATCCCGGTTCCCAGTCGGCGGCAGCGCTCCAATCCCCCGCGCTTCAATCGCCCGCCCTTCAATCGCTCGACATGCGCTCGCGCGACATCTTTCGGCGCATTGTCGATTCCTATCTGAAGGACGGCGAGCCGGTCGGCTCGCGCAGCCTGTCGCGTATCCTGCCGTCTTCGCTGTCGCCGGCCACCATCCGCAATGTGATGAGCGATCTCGAGCATCTCGGCCTGATCTACGCGCCGCATATCTCAGCCGGCCGATTGCCGACCCAGGCCGGCCTGCGCTTCTTCGTCGATGCCTTCATGGAGCTTGGTGATCTCTCCGACGAGGAGCGCCGCACCATCGAGGCGCAGGTACGCGCCTCCGGCTCTGGTGCGACGCTGGAGCACATGCTCACCGAGGCGAGCCAGATGTTGTCCGGCATGTCGCGCGGCGCCGGCCTCGTGCTTGCCGCCAAGAACGAGGTGGCGCTCAAGCATATCGAATTCATCCAGCTCGAGCCGAACAAGGCGCTGGCCGTGCTGGTGTCGCAGAACGGCGACGTCGAAAACCGCGTCGTCGACCTGCCCGCCGGCATCACTGTCTCGCAACTGCACGAAGCCTCGAATTTCCTCAACGCCCATATCCGCGGTCGCACGCTGGCCGAGGCGCGGGTCGAGATCGCCCGCATCAAGGAAGAAACCAGGGCCGCCCTCGACACGCTGTCGCAGGATTTGGTCGAGAAGGGCCTTGCTGTCTGGGCAGGCGCCGAGAGCGGCTTGCCGGCGCGTCTCATCGTGCGCGGTCGCGCCAATCTGCTGGAAAATGTCACCGCCCAGGCCGACATCGAGCTGCTGCGGCATTTGTTCGAGGATCTGGAGACGCAGGACGGGCTGATCCAGCTTCTCGACCTCGCCGAGGAAGGCTCCGGCGTGCGCATCTTCATCGGCTCGGAGAACAAGCTGTTTTCGCTGTCGGGCTCGTCGCTGGTCGTGGCGCCCTATCGCGACAAGGACGCCCGCGTCATCGGCGCGCTCGGCGTCATCGGCCCGACCCGGCTGAACTACGCACGCATCGTGCCGATGGTCGACTATACCGCGCAGCTTATTTCCCGCATGCTGCGATAATGCATGTCGCCCAAAAAACCGAAGCGCGTCGCACGGATCCTTCCAACGCGACACGCTTAAGGGAACCTCAAGGAGAAAAAAATGGCGCTGGAATCATTCAAGGCTCAGATCAGCCTGTTGCTCGAGCAGATGATCAACCAGCCCGAGGATCAGCATGAAGTGCAGGAGCAGTTGCGCGAAAAGCTGGGGGAGATGCGCGCCATGGGCCTGCCGCTGCCGGCCGATCTCGTCGCGCTGGAAAAGCGCCTCGACGACGATTTCTACGCCGCCGGGAACTGAGCCCGAAAGGTGCAAGGACGGCTAGCCGACCGGCGAGCATGAGGATCTCGTGACCGGCTTCGTCGTCTCCGGCGACGCGGTCTGGGGCCGACTGGCAAGTGTTGCGGTGCCCGGAGGACGGCGCTGGCCATCGCGGAGGACGGCGGCGGTTGCATCTGGCCGTCACCTGCGGGCGAGGATGTATTCAGCATGCGACCCGTCGGATATTTTCAAACGGCAGACTAGCTTGCGCGGCCGAAGGCTTTATCCTGCCTGGTCGAGACTTAGTTGCCTGACTCACTTGATTGCCTGACCCTTGCCCATCTGACCTCTTGGGAGCGAAACCAATGAACAAGCCCGCCACCACCGTGCCTGTGCCCGGCCGCGGCCGCATCTACAATTCGATCACCGAGACGATCGGCGACACGCCGCTGGTGCGGCTCGACAAGTTCGCCGGGGAAAAGGGCGTCGTCGCCAATCTGCTGGCCAAGCTCGAATTCTTCAACCCGATCGGCTCGGTCAAGGATCGCATCGGTGTCTCGATGATCGAGGCGCTGGAGGCATCGGGCAGGATTGCGCCCGGCAGGACCACGCTGATCGAGCCAACCTCGGGCAACACCGGCATCGCGCTCGCCTTCGCCGCCGCCGCCAAGGGCTACAAGCTGATCCTGACCATGCCGGAAACCATGTCGGTCGAACGCCGCAAGATGCTGGCGCTGCTCGGCGCCGAACTGGTGCTGACCGAAGGGCCGAAAGGCATGAAAGGCGCCATCGCCAAGGCCGACGAACTGGCCGCGACGCTGCCCGACGCCATCATTCCGCAGCAGTTCGAGAATCCCGCCAATCCGGAAATTCACCGCCGCACCACGGCCGAGGAAATCTGGAACGACACTCGAGGCGAAGTCGACATCTTCGTCGCCGGCATCGGCACCGGCGGCACCATCACCGGCGTCGGCCAGGTGCTGAAGCAGCGCAAGCCCTCCGTGCATGTCGTCGCCGTCGAGCCGGAAGCCTCGCCGGTGCTGTCGGGCGGCCAGCCCGGCCCGCACAAGATCCAGGGCATCGGCGCCGGCTTCGCGCCGAAGATCCTCGACACGACCATCTATGACGAGATCGTCAAGGTCTCCAACGAGGATTCGGTCGCCAATGCGCGGCTCGTCGCCCGCCTCGAAGGCGTGCCGGTCGGCATCTCGTCGGGCGCTGCCCTGCAGGCGGCGATCGTCGTCGGCTCGCGGCCGGAGAACGAGGGCAAGAACCTGGTGGTCGTTATTCCATCCTTCGCCGAACGCTATCTGTCGACGATCCTGTTCGAAGGGCTGGGGGCTTAGGGCATATTTGTGCCGGCCTGCGGTTGCGGTTTCCTGCGCTTCCGTAGCGCCCGCTAATTGTCGAAGCCGGCGCCGCCCCTCACCTGCCTGCCGGCGTCCTCTCCCCGTAAACGGGGCGAGGGGGCGCTCTCATTGACGGGTTCGCCAAACGCCAGCGTTGCAGAAAAAAGTGCTGACACCGCGACCAGGGCAATGAGGGGCGGCGCCAGCGCTCGGCCTTAGATCCCAAACATCGGATCATGTCTGACCCGGCCTTTCCCGGGCCTCATTCTTCGGCTGCGAGCCCAGCCCGTCGTGCCTGCAGGAACCGGCGCACGGCCGGGTCGCGTTCGAGGCCGATCGCCCTGTTATAGGCCTCGGTAGCCTCCCGAGTTTTGCCGAGCCTGGCCAGAAGGCCCGCGCGGGCGGCCCAATAAGGCTGATAATCATGCAGCCGTTTGTCGCCGCCAAGCTCATCAAGTGCACTCAATCCCGCCGCGGCGCCGTCGGCCTCGGCAATGGCCACCGCGCGGTTGATCGAGACCACCGGCGAGGCGGCAATCACCGACAGCGCGTCGTAGAGATGTCTGATCGCGACCCAGTCGGTCCGCCCGGTCAGCCGCCTGGTCGTATGGGCGGATTGCACGGCCGCCTCAAGCTGGTAGCGGCCGACGACGCCCTTGGTCGCGGCGCGCCTGAGTAGTGTCTCAGCTTCGTCGATCAAGGCTCCGTCCCACAACGCAAGCTCCTGCTCGGCCAGTGGCACATAGTCCCCGGCGGCGTTGCGCCGCGCCGCACGGCGTGCCTCGGCAAACAGCATCAGCGCCAGCAGGCCGAGCGCTTCCGGCTCGTCCGGCATCAGCGACGCCACCAGCCGGCCGAGCCAGATGCCTTCGGTCGCGAGATTGCGGCGCCGGGTTTCGGTGCCGGCCGGGTCGGACCAGCCTTCGGCGAACCCAGCGTAGATCGCTTCCAGCACCGCATCCAGCCGCTCGCCAAGCTCCGCCCGCTCCGGCACGCGGAAGGGAATGCCGGTCTCGCGGATGCGGCTTTTGGCGCGCACCAGGCGCTGGCCCATCGTTGCCGGCGACATCAGGAAGGCCGAGGCGATCGTCGCTGCGTCCAAGCCCAGAGTGGCCTGCAGGATCAGCGGCGCGCGCACGCCAGCCTCGATCGCCGGATGGGCACAGGCAAACATCAGCCGCAGCCGCTCATCGGGCAGGTCTTCATCGACCATGCGGGCCTCCATCTCCTCGGCGATCAGCCTGAGATGGTCGCGGCTCGCCTCGCTGGTCAGCCGCCGCCGGATCGCGTCGACGCGGCGTCTGCACGCCACCGCCAGCAGCCAGGCTTCCGGCTTCTGTGGCACGCCGGTTTGCGGCCAGCGCTCCAGCGCCGCCGCAAAGGCGTCGGCCAGCGCGTCCTCGGCGCCGGCCACGTCGCGCGTGCGGGCGGCGAGGAAGGCGATGAGCTTGCCGTAGCTTTGCCGGGCGGCCGCTTCCGCCGCCGCCCGGGCGACCTCAAGGTCGTTCGTCATTACATGGTTTGTTCCCAGATCGGCCGCACCTCGACTGTGCCGGTGCTGGCAGCTGGACATCGCGCCGCCCAGGCAATAGCCGCGTCGGCGTCCTCCGCCTCGATCATGTAGAAACCGGCGAGCTGCTCCTTGGTATCGGCATAGGGACCGTCGAGCACATTGGTCTTGCCGTTGGCCATCCGCACCGAGGTCGCGGCTTGGGTCGGCTTCAGCCGGTCACCGGCCAACCAGGAGCCGGACTTCTTCAACGCCTCGGTATAGGCGCCATAGGCTGCGCTGATCTCGTAGGTCTTCTCCGTCGGCGCGGCCGCCATCGCGGCTTCGTTCACGTAGATCAAAAGCATGTATCGCATGGTCTTCTCCATTTTCGAAGGCCGCATCGTTGCGAGCCGAACGTATGTCGCGCGGCCACGCGCGATTTCGACAGGCTCTGCGAAAATCTTTCGGCTCCGATCGCACATCGCGCAAGCGGCCATGCGTTGCGGCATCACCCAGCCGTTCGTCTAATGGATATTATTGCGGGTTGGCATTTCCCGCCCGCTGTCTAAACTCGCCTCGGGTCGCGCGGTGGCAGATATTTCAGGGAGGAGATCACATGCACAATTTCAGGAGGAAATTTATTGCTGCCGGCGCGCTGGCGCTGTCGCTGGGCCTTGGCGCGGTGCCGGCCAAGGCGCAGGAATTCATCAACGTGCTGACCGGCGGCACCTCGGGCGTCTATTATCCGCTCGGCGTCGCACTGTCGGAAATCTACGGCAAGGGCATTGAGGGCGCCCGCACCCAGGTGCAGGCGACGAAGGCATCGGTCGAGAACCTCAACCTGTTGCAGCAGGGCAAGGGCGAGATCGCCTTCGCGCTCGGCGATGCCGTCAAACTGGCCGCCGAGGGCAACACCGAAGCCGGCTTCCCGGGCAAGCTCGACAAGCTGCGCGGCGTCGCCGCCATCTATCCCAACTATATCCAGATCGTTGCCAGCAAGGAGTCCGGCATCAAGACGCTTGCCGACCTCAAGGGCAAGAGCCTGTCGGTCGGCGCGCCGGCCTCCGGCACCGAGCTCAACGCCCGCGCCATCTTCGCCGCCGCCGGGCTGAAATACGAGGATCTCGGACGGGTCGAGTATCTGCCCTTCGCCGAATCGGTCGAGCTGATCAAGAACCGCCAGCTCGACGCCACGCTGCAATCGGCCGGACTCGGCGTCGCCTCGATCCGCGATCTCGCCACGTCGGTGCCGATCAACGTCGTCGCCGTACCGGCGCAGGACGTCGCCAAGATCGGCTCGCCCTATCTTTCGGTGACCATTCCCAAGGGCACCTATGAAGGCCAGACTGAGGACGTCGCGACCGCCGCCGTCGGCAATTTCCTCATCACCCACGCCGACGTCTCCGACGAGACCGGCTATCAAATGACCAAGCTGCTGTTCGAAAATCTCGACCAGCTCACTGCTGCCCACGCCGCCGCCAAGGCGATCGACATGGCCAAGGCGCTCGACGGCATGCCGGTGCCGCTGCATCCCGGTGCCGAGCGGTATTACAAGGAAAAGGGATTGGTGAAGTAAGGCCGCTCCCTCCCCCTTGAGGGGAGGGTGCCGAGCGAAGCGAGGCGGGTGGGGTCGGTTCAGGCCGCGCACTGCCGCAACGACCCCACCCGTCCATCCGCCTTCGGCGGCTGTCCACCCTCCCCTCAAGGGGGAGGGATTGCGCCCCGCCAGGAACCCGCCAATGACCAACGCCCATCCCGAAACGCCGACCGTTCTCTCCCCCACCGCCGAAGCCCCGCTCGAAGGGCTGCCGCCGGGTTTCGGCGACGGCATCGCCGGCAAGGCCGCCTTTCTCATCGCCATCGCCTTCTCCGTCTTCCAGATCTACATCGCCGCCTATGGCATCCTGCCGAGCCAGGTGGTGCGCGCCATGCATGTCGGCTTCTTGCTGCTGCTCGGCTTCGGCTTGATCGCCAACCTGCGCGCCACAAGCACACCGGCGAAAGCAGCGTTCTGGACGCTCGGCGTGCTCGGCTTCGCCACCGGCCTCTACAATTGGGTGTTCTATGCCGATCTCATCCGGCGCTCCGGCTTCCTCACCACGCCGGACCTGATCGTCGGCACGGTGCTGGTCGTGCTGGTCTTCGAGGCTGCGCGGCGGCTGATGGGGCTGCCGCTTGCCCTGATCGCCTTGATCTTTCTCGCTTACGCTTTTTTCGGCAATCACCTGCCGCCGCCCTTCATCCATCGCGGCTATGATTTCGCACAGCTCATCGACACCTTCGCCTTTGGCACCGAAGGCATATACGGCACTCCGGTCTACGTCTCGGCCGCGTATATCTTCATCTTCGTCGTCTTCGCCGCCTTTCTCGAACGCGCCGGCATGATCGCACTGTTCAACGATTTCGCGCTTGGCCTGGTCGGCACATGGCGCGGCGGACCGGCCCAGGTCTGCGTCCTGTCGTCGGCGCTGATGGGCACCATTTCCGGCTCCGGCGTCGCCAATGTGGTGGCCAGCGGCCAGTTCACCATTCCGCTGATGAAGCGCTTCGGCTTCCGTTCGGCTTTCGCCGGTGCGGTCGAGGCGACCTCGTCGATGGGCGGCCAGATCATGCCGCCGGTGATGGGCGCGGTCGCTTTCATCATGGCCGAGACGCTGAACATCCCCTATGCCGAGGTGGTCAAGGCAGCGATCATCCCGGCGCTGCTCTATTTCGGCGCCTGCTTCTGGCAGGTGTACCTGGAAGCCGGCAAGGCCGGCCTGCAGGGCATGGCCAAGGCGGACCTGCCCAATCCGTGGCACGCGGTGAGAAGACATTGGCCGCTGGTGCTGCCGCTGGCCGCGCTCATCTATCTGCTGTTTGCCGGCTATACGCCGATCTTCGCCGGCACCATGGGGCTGGCGCTGACCATCGTGCTCATCCTCGGCACGCCGCTGGCGGCTTTGATCGGGCCGCTTGCCTTCCGCATCGTCTTTTGGCTGGCGCTGGGGCTTGCCGCCGCCTCCTTCATGAGGTTCGGCGTCAACATCCTCAGTTTTGTCATCGCCGGGCTCGTCATCGCCTGCGTCACCTTCAGGGGCGGACGCGAGACGCTGCAGATATGCATAGATTCGCTAGCCGAGGGAGCAAAGAACGCGCTGCCGGTCGGCATCGCCTGCGCCATCGTCGGCGTCGTCATCGGCGCCTTGACGCTCACCGGCATCGCCTCCACCTTCATCGGCTGGATAATCTCCATCGGCGAGAACAATCTGTTCCTGTCGCTGGTGCTGACCATGCTCACCTGCCTGGTGCTCGGCATGGGCATACCGACGATCCCCAACTACATCATCACCTCGTCGCTGGCCGGGCCGGCACTGCTGTCACTCGGCGTGCCGCTGGTGGTCAGCCACATGTTCGTCTTCTATTTCGGCATTATGGCCGACCTCACTCCGCCGGTGGCGCTGGCCGCCTTCGCCGCCGCGCCGATGGCCAAGGAAAGCGGCCTCAAGATCGGCATCCAGGCCACCAAGCTTGCCGTCGCCGGCTTCGTCGTGCCGTTCATGGCGGTTTATACCCCGGCGCTGATGCTGCAGGACCCCGGTCCGATCGCCGCCCAGTTCGGTTATCCCGTCGAGGTCGCCTATATCGTCGCCAAGGCCTGCATGGGCATTGCCCTGTGGGGCGCAGCCGCCGTCGGGTTCCTGGCCCGGCGCATGGCCTGGTGGGAACGTCTCGTCGCCTTCGCCGCCGGCGTGCTGCTGGTTGCCGCGCTGCCTGTCACCGACGAAGCCGGCTGGGCGCTCTCTGTCGCCTGGATCGGCTGGCACTGCTGGCGGGCGCGGCAGGCCACCGGTACCGCATGAGCCTCTGTATCCTCGCAGCCGGCAAGACGGTGACGCTCACTGTCGCCGCCTTCACGCTCGCCTGGACGCATTCGGTGGAAAAGACGCATTGGCAGGAGGACTGGAAGGTGACGCCTTCCGGCTTGGAGATCGCCGAGGCACGGATCAAGGGCTCGGGCGCCGGCATGGAACCGCCGGAAGGCTCGGTGCTGCGGGACGGTTGGTGGGTCTATAAACCCAAGATGGCGCCGCTGCGGCGCCTTGTGCTCGCGGCCTCCGGCGCGACCGGTGAAGGCTGGACGCTGTGCACGGTTCAGGGCTGCCGCGAACTGGGCAAGGCGGCAGGCGACACTACGGTGCTGGAGCTGTGCGAAGGTTAGTACCAGCCGCGGTAGCGGACGGTCCGCAAGCGGGTGCGGGACCTCGTCCTCCAGGGCGTTGTCGGATGTCGAGTGCCGGGCACAGCCACATAAGCGGACCAAAGACGCTCCATCGTTAGCCGCCAAAACCGGATTCCGACTGAGCGAGCCGACTTTCTTCCTTGCGGAACAGTGCTTTGAAAAACAGAACGTCGGAAGCCGAACTGATAGCCCGGGCGATCAACGCGGTTGCGAGCACGGCAAAGATCAGGCGAACGAAAAACACACTGGTGAAGTCTGCACCCAGAGCGATGACAACCAGTGTGTCCTCTATGAGACTGTGGGCAAAGCCCATGAACACGCAAGCGAGGAAGATCTGGCGCGGCTCTACGCTGGTCGTGCGCGCCTCGCGGATCAGCAGTCCCGCGCCATAGGAAATTCCAAGAAGCAGACCGACCGCAGTGAACGGCACCGCTTGTGACTGGATGCCGGCAAGGCGAAAGAGCGGCGCAAACCCCTTGTTCAGCCAACCCAGGATGCCCGACATCTTGAGTAGCTCGATCAGCCAGCTTAGTGCGAGGAGAATGACGAGCATGGTTGCCACGGTTTTGAGCATGCCTGGAAAAAAACTGCTCCAATCAGCGCCTTTGCTCATTGGTATCCACGCCGGCTTCAGCGGCTCGGATAGCCATCCGGTTGCTGCGAATATCTGGTGCAGGAGCACGGCAAGGATCAGTCCGCCGCCAATGCGAAGCGCTGCAGTGACCACGAAGCTTGGCCCAACCTTCTGAATGATGCGTTGTTCAATCGGAATGGCATGCGCAAATAGCAAAAGGGTTGAAAGAACGGTCATGTCGGCAGTGCTTAGCGTCGAAACCGGGGCCAGAGTGAACACGGTCACCACCGCGCCCCAAATTCCCACCAGCAATCCTGTCAGCCAGGCAAGGGCGAGCTCGGGCGGCAGTCCAACCAGCGTCATGAGAGGTCCGAAGAACGGAGAGATCGCCCGGATGACACCAAGATCCTGCAGGATCTGTGTGACTATCGTGACCGGAACGATGATGCGAACCAATTCCCAATAGATTTCAAGCGTTTCCAGCGTCCTTCGATAGAGGGCGGCCTGCACTGCCATGGCGATGTCTCCGTGATTGACGCCAAATGACTACCGTGAGACGGTTCGCATTTGTGGTCAAAATTTGCGGACTTGTGCAATAAAATTGCAGACGGTAGACGACGACGGAGGACCGCAATGGACCGGATCGACAGGAAGCTTCTCAAGCTGTTGCAAGAAGACGCTTCGCGCACCAATGCCGACCTGGCGGCGGAGGTCGGGCTTTCGCCCTCCAGTTGCTTGCGCCGCATACGGCGGCTCAAGTCAGTCGGTGTCATCGACCGCGTTGTCGCGCTTCTTGATCCGGCCAAGGCCGGCAGGGGGATGAAGGCTATCGTCACGGTCGAGCTGGAGCGCCACGGCGAGCAGCACATGCGCCGCTTCCTCGAGCTTGCCGCCATGGAACCGGTGGTGATCCAGGCCTACAGCGTGAGCGGCTCGACCGACGCTGTCCTTATGCTGCGTCTGATGGATATGGACGAGTTCGACACTTTGTGCGAGCGGCTGTTCCGAGATCGGACGAATGTGGCGCGGTATTACACCATGTTTGTGATTCGAACCGCCAAGGAGACGACCGCAATCCCGCTCTAGCTTTTCGGAGGCAACTTGGCGGAAGGGATCTTGCAGCTACTGGGCGGTCACGCGAGTCCCGGCTGCCTGGTGTCAAACGGCACTTAGCTTGCCGGCGGCGAGATCTAAGCCCCAGAATCTCAAAATTCTGGAAACTCAGACCCTTGGCGTTGTCGCACGCCGCCTGTCGGCGAGCCCAGGACGTTCCGTGCGATATGTGGTCGCACGATGATCGGCGGCCGGCCTGCAGATCCGGCTATCGTGACGGCTTTCCATGGTCGTCATCAGTGCGCGCTGATGCCGAGCGTGTGGCCGCGGCGTGCGCAAGCGGGGCCTGGGCCGCGCATGTAATAGCGCTCCGGCCGGTAGGTCGGCGCGACGAATTCGCGGATGGCGGCAGCGTAGCCGATGAGGTGCGTCAAGAAGTTCATTTTCCCTGTCCCTGTCCCGATTTCGGATGTCCCTTCCGAATTGCGTGGGATCATAGCGTCGAGGCGTGAATACTCGGTGAACACGATGTTAATCTTTGGTCAAAAAGGCCTTGGTTCGTGGCTGGAATGCGGCTGATTCGGGGTCTTTCCATGCAGTTCGTCGGCATTCCGGCTAGTGTGACTTTTGCATCACATATGTTTCGTTTGGATGTCGCTCCGACGCGCTTGTGTTTCAACTTGGCCGGTGCCGCGAAATTTCCGTGCTTGCGCAAATTTCTCTGATTACTCGGGGAAGCCAGGAACCCGTCCGATAGAAGCACGTTGACGCTGAGAGCCGGGACCAACCCCGGCCCAGCGGCTTCCGAGCGGAACCGCCGCCGGAACCCCCAACACAGCAAGAACAATGGAAAGGCAAAGCCATGGGTTTCTTTTCGAAAGACATCAAGACGCTGGACGACCTCTTCGTCCACACGCTGCGCGACATCTATTACGCCGAGAAACAGATCGAGAAGTCGCTGCCGAAGATGATCGACAAGGCGACCGACCCGCAGCTGAAAGCCGGCCTGGAGAAGCATCTCGGCCAGACCAAAGGTCATATCGAGCGGGTCGAGAAGGTGTTCGAACTGCATGGCGTGAAGGCCAAGACGGTCAACTGTCCGGCCATCGACGGCATTCTCGAGGAAGCCGATGAAGTCAGCGGCGACATCGACGACAAGGACGTTCTCGACGCCGCCCTGATCGCATCCGCGCAGGCGGTCGAGCACTACGAGATAACCCGTTACGGCACGTTGATCGCCTGGGCCAAGCAGCTTGGCCGCACCGACTGCGCCAATGTCCTGGCCAACAACATCAAGGAAGAACAGGCGACCGACCGCAAGCTCACCGAGATTGCGGAAGCCAAGGTCAACCTTCAGGCCGCCGAGTAGACTCTCGATCGAGGCAACGCCGGACAGCCGGCTTTGCCTCACTTTCCGTAGCTGGACGTCGACCGTACAATGGGCCACGCTCGTTCCAGGGATTGCGCGAGGACAAACCGGCGGAGGAAGTCGTGCAGGAAAAGCCGAAAGCACCCGCTGGCAGGGCCGACAGCAAGGCAAAGCCTGCCAGCGGGAAGGGCGAGACATCCGCCGCTGTCAAATCCACGGAGGCGGCAGACACCGTCATAAAACTTTCTCATCCGGACAAGCTTCTGTGGCCGCAGGAGAAGATATCGAAGCAGGGCCTGCTCGATCATTACGCTTTGGTCTGGCCACGCATGCACCAATTCGTCGTCAATCGGCCGCTCAGCCTGGTGCGCGCGCCGGACGGCGTCGACGGCCAACGCTTTTTTCAGAAGCATGCCTCCGCGGGCATGCACGAAAAAATCGCCAGGATGAAGGATCCGACCGACGGCGAGGAGATATTGTTCATCCGTGATTTCGACGGTGTCGCTGCCTTGGTCCAACTCGGCGTGGTCGAGATCCATATCTGGGGCTGCACCATCGACGAACTGGACAAGCCGGACCAGATCATCTTCGATCTCGATCCCGACGAAGAAGTCGACGTGAAAGCGGTGCGCGCGGCGGCGCTCGAAATTCACGGCCGGCTCGATGCGCTGTCATTGCCGAATTTCGTCAAGACCTCGGGCGGCAAGGGCTACCATGTCGTCGTGCCGCTGAAACCATCGGCGGACTGGGACGAGGCGAAGGACTTCGCCCATGATTTCGCCCGCGCCCTCGAGCAGGCCGCCCCTGATCGGTATACGGCGACGCTGTCGAAGAAGGCGCGCACCGGCAAGATCTTCGTCGACTATCTGCGCAACGGCCGCGGCTCGACCACGGTGGCGCCCTATTCGTCGCGCGCCAAGAAGGGCGCCACGGTATCGATGCCGGCGATTTGGGCCGAGGTCGGGGCCGGGTTAGCGCCGAACGCATTTCCGATCGGCGACAAGACGACGCTGAAACAGTTGGCGAAAGCCGATCCCTGGGTGGATTTTTTCAAGCAGGGCAAGCCGCTCAAGCGCGGCTGACAATCAAGCGAGAAACACCCTCTCGAAGGACTGCTTGCCCATCGGCGAAAAGATCACCGCGCGGCTGTCTTTGTCGCGCCGCGCCCATTTTTCCAGAAGGATCTTGTCGAGGATGGCAGCGCCCAGCGTGCCGGCCAGATGCGAGCGCCGCACGCTCCAGTCGAGGCAAGCCCGGCACACCGGTCGTCGCGCCTTGCTCTCGACATCGATGCCGATCGCGGCGAAATGCGAGGCGGCCGACGGCCCGAGCCGGATCTCCTTGTCGTCGCGCAGCAGCACTTGTCGAGCGACTAGACGGTCCAGCATCGCCACGGCCTGCTCGCCGGCGAGGTGGTCGTAGCAGACCCGCGCCACGCGCATCGCCGCATCACGCGGACCCGGCCGCACCCGCTGCGGTCCGACCGCGGCGGCCACGCCGGTGATCGCCTCGATCATGCCAGCCACCTGCGGCCCGGCCAGCCCGTAGTAGCGGTGCCGCCCCTGGCTTGCCAGCGTCAGCAGCCCGCCCTCCATCAGTTTCGACAGATGCGAGCTGGCGGTCGGCAGCGACACGCCAGCCTCGAGCGCCAGTTCGCTCGCTGTCAGCGCTGTGCCACTCATCAGCGCGGTCAGCATGTTTGCCCGTGCCGGATCGCCGACTAGGCTGGCGATGCGGGCTATATCTGGGCCTTCACGCATGGTTCGTCCTTCATCGAAGCATTGACGTCAGATAACCACTATCCTGCGCCGAGATCAAGGAGATGACGATGACCGCAAGAACCGCTTCCCACACCGTGCCTGTCAGCCGCTTCGGCCGGCGGCCGTCTCCGTTCATGATCTTGCGCCGGGCGCATCTGCGGCTGCTGGCGCGGTGGTATGACCGCCATCTGCAACGCCTCGACCTCGCCGAGATTGACGAGCACCTTATGCGCGACCTCGGCCTGACGCCACAAGACGTTCGCCGCGAATGCGCGAAATCCTTCTGGCAAGCATGACCACCGGAGAAATTGCCTAGCACATCGATCCACGGAATATTTCGACCCCGCTCGAACTGTCGCCGCAACAAACCAGATTCAGCAAGGAGACAAAAGATGACCATCACCTGCTTCATCCGCTACGAGATCGATCCGTTCGGCAAGGCGGCGTTCGAGGAGTATGCCCGCAACTGGGGCCAGGCGATCCCGCGCTGTGGCGCCGATCTGATCGGCTATTTCGCGCCGCATGAGGGCTCGGCCACGACAGCCTATGCCGCCTACAACATCGACAGCCTGGCGGCTTACGAAGCCTACCGTATCCGGCTCGCCGCCGACCCGGCCGGCAAGGCCAATTACGAATTCGCCCGGCGTGAAAAATTCATCCTGAAAGAGGATCGGACTTTTTTGAAACTCGCATCCAGGCCGCACGCCTCTCTGGTGAAACTGTGATCGCCGTCATCTTCGAGGTCGAGCCGGCAGCGGGCAAGCGCGACGCCTATCTCGGCCTCGCCGCCGACCTGCGCCCGCTGCTCGACGGCATCGACGGTTTTCTGTCGATCGAGCGCTTTCAGAGCCTTGTCGACCCGAGCCGCATCCTGTCGCTGTCGTTCTGGCGTGACGAGGAAGCGGTGAAGGCCTGGCGCAACACGGAGGAACACCGGCAGGCGCAGAAGGCCGGCCGTGGCGGCATCTTTGCCGGCTACCGTCTGCGCATCGCCCATGTCGTGCGCGACTATGGCCTGACCGAGCGCGCCGACGCCCCGCAGGACAGCCGGGAAGTGCATGGGTAGGGATTGCTAGGCATTCCCGATCAGCACTCCAGCCGCAAACACCAGCGCGCCGCCCAGCACCACCTGGAAGGTGGCGCGCCAGAACGGCGTCTGCATATAACGGTTCTGCACAAAGGCGATCGCCCACAGTTCGAAGAACACCACCACGACTGCGAGAATTGTCGCGGTCCAGAAATACGGAATTAGGTAGGGCAAGGCGTGACCGAGGCCACCCAGCGCCGTCATCACGCCTGTGGTGATGCCGCGTTTCACCGGCGAGCCGCGGCCCGACAGCTTGCCGTCGTCGGAGGCGACCTCGGTGAAGCCCATCGAGATGCCGGCGCCGATCGAGGCGGCAAGCCCGACCAGGAAGGTCTGGAACGTGTCGTGCGTGGCGAACGCGGCGGCGAAGATCGGCGCCAGCGTCGACACCGATCCGTCCATCAGCCCGGCCAGTCCCGGCTGCACATAGGTCAGGATGAACTGGCGCTGCTCGGCTGCTGCTTCCTCGGCCTTCACCGCGCCCGGCACATGCTTTTGCTCCAGCCGCTGCGCCAGCGTCTCGTGGCCCTGTTCGGCCACCGCCAGATTATCGAGCAGCTTTCGCGTCGAGGCGTCGCTGGTGCGTTTCGCCGCTTCGACATAGAACAGGTAGGCCTGACGCTCCATCGACTCGGCCTGTTGGCGCACATGTTCGATGCCGAGCGGCCGGACCAGCCAGTCGGGCTTGCGCTCGTAATAGCCCTTTACGTGCTCGCGCCGGATCAGCGGAATGCGCTCGCCAAAACGCTCGCGGTGAAGCTCGATCAGCGAATCGCGATGGCCGTCCTCCTCGTCCGCCATTTCCTCGAACACTTTGGCCGAATGCGGAAACCTATCCGCCAGCCCGTCGGCATAGGCGCGGTAGATACGCCCGTCATCCTCTTCGGAAGAGATGGCGAGCGCCAGGATCTCTTGCTCCGAGAGCGACTCGAAGGGACGGCGACCAAAACCGAAAACACGGGAAAGCATGAGAAATCCGCCCTAGTTTAGAATTATTCTAAACTAGAGTTTGGTGCACCGTTGGTCAATCGCTTGTAGCCGGAGGTTCAAATTTATGGTTGCGGGAATCCTCCGCCAGCGCCCTTCATTATTGGCGAATGTTCACCTATATAGTGGGCTTAAGCCAAGAGAAAGGAATCCGGATGCCGGCAAAACAGCCCACCCATGCATTTGACCCGAAACCCGTTCTCGACCTGATCGCCAGCATCGAGGCCGATCTGCAGCGCCTGAAAGGCCTGGTCGAGCAGCAGGTCGAGAAATTCGACCCGGCCAATCCGCACAACAAGGCCCCCGACGGCAAGCTGACCGAGGAGGGCGTCGAATGCTGCTACCGCCTGTTCGACGAGGGCAAGTCGCGCTATTCGGTTGCCCAGCAGATGAAGATCTCCTTCGCCGCCGCCACCCATCGCTTCAACACCTGGCGCAAGATGGGCGGCGCCAAACGGCAACGGACGCTTTTGGGGTGAGGAGCGGTCGGCGAGGAGCGCCACTCTCTGCTCGCAATCCACGAATTGTCCCGGTCACATTTTTCCAGTGGTGCGCGGCCTGGTTTTCCGTGCACCATGGGGCGGTCTCATTCTGCAGGACCTCACCATGACCACCCCTCCCGGCATCGCCGATATCCACCGCGCAGCAACGCGATTGTCCGGCCTGATCGTCGAAACGCCGCTGATCGAATCGCCGGAGCTGAACAAGCGTTTCGGCGCCAGGATCCTGTTCAAGCCGGAGACGCTGCAGCGTACCGGCTCGTTCAAGTTCCGCGGCGCCTACAACAAACTGTCGTCGCTGAGCGATGAGCAGCGCAGCCGCGGCGTCGTCGCCTTCTCGTCGGGCAACCACGCGCAAGGCGTCGCCGCGTCGGCGGCGATGTTCGGCGTCAAGGCGGTTATCGCCATGCCCACCGATGCGCCGGCAATGAAGGTCGGCAATGTCAGGAAAATGGGCGCCGAAGTGGTTCCGTTCGACCGGTTTCGCGACGATCGCATGGCGGTGGTTCGCCCGTACATGGAACGGGGCATGGTCCTGGTTCCGCCTTTCGACGACCCGGCCATCATCGCCGGCCAGGGAACGATCGGCCTCGAACTGATGGCGCAGGCGAAAGCACTCGGGGTGAGCCTCGACGCGGTCGTCATCCCCTGCGGCGGCGGCGGCCTGAGCAGCGGCATCTCCATCGCGGTCAAGGACGCCTCGCCGGGCACCGCCGTCTGGGCGGTGGAACCCGAGCATTTCGACGACACCTGTCGTTCACTGGCCAGAGGTGCTCGGGTTTCGATCGAACCCGGCCACACTTCGATCTGCGACGCGCTCCTTACCGCCGAGCCGGGCGCGATCACCTTCGAGATCAACCGCAGGAATCTCGCCGGCGGCATTGCCGTGTCCGACACAGCGGCGGCACAGGCGATGCGCGACGCCATGGCCCATCTCAAGCTGGTGGTCGAGCCCGGCGGCTGCGTCGGGCTGGCCGCGCTGTCATCGGGCGAGATCGAGCTATCAGGCAAATGCGTCGCCGTGGTGCTGTCCGGCGGCAATGTCGATTTCGGCACCTATGCAGAGATCATGGCCGCGGCTTAGGTGCGACCGAACCGGCACCATTCAAAGGCTGACACGAAATGAAACTGCTCTTCAGCCGCAATCCCAATCCTCGCCTCGCGGTCGCCGTGGCACGCTATCTCGACGCAAAGCTCGACTTTGAGTTCGCATCGCCCTTCGCTCCCGGGCAGGCTGAGCGATATCGCCCGCTGAATCCCAATCTTTCATTGCCGATACTCGTAGGCTCGGGAAACAGCCTCTGGGAGGCTGACGCCATAGCCTGCCGGCTTTCACGCGACGCGCATTCGGATCTCTGGCGCACCGGCGACGACGAACCCGAGATGATCCGATGGCTCAGTTGGGGTAAAGAGAACTTCGCAAGAGCTTGCGACGTCGTGCATTTCGAACGCGGCACCAAGCAGCGCTATGGGATTGGCCCGATCGATCAGCAC
Organism: Mesorhizobium sp. WSM4815; assembly: GCF_055811575.1. Classification (NCBI taxonomy): domain Bacteria; kingdom Pseudomonadati; phylum Pseudomonadota; class Alphaproteobacteria; order Hyphomicrobiales; family Phyllobacteriaceae; genus Mesorhizobium; species Mesorhizobium sp. WSM4815. The sequence continues at coordinate 43,065 of NZ_JBVVQS010000102.1, forward strand.
CGGGTTGAGGAGGGGCTGAGGGACTTTCGCACGGCCGCTGCAACACTTGAGAACGCGCTTTCCGAGCGAGACTGGCTGGTCGAAGATTCGGTTTCCTATGCCGACTTTAGAATGGCGACGTTTCTGCCCTTCAACGACGTCGCCAGATTGCCGCTCGACGATTATCCTTCGGTCAGTCGCTGGTATCGCCAGCTTGGAGAGATCGACGCCTGGCGCGATCCCTTCAAAGGACTGGATGCGCCTGAATTGCCGCCGGTCCCGGGAAGCCCGCATGAGCCTCGACCCGAATGATCATGCATCCAAGGTGACACCTCGGCCATTTGCGTAAGCTGCTTGAGTTGGATCCTAATTCCTAATCCAGCGTCCGACGGAACCGCACCAGCGCCACGCCGGCAAACAGCGCCACGAACACGACCAGCCAGCCTATTTCGGTTGCGACCGCCGGCAGGTCGGCGCCCTTCAGCATCACCGCGCGGATGATGCGCAGGAAATGCGTCAGCGGCAGGATCTCGCCGAAGATCTGCGCCCAGCCAGGCATGCCGCGATAGGGGAACATGAAGCCCGACAACAGGATCGACGGCAGGAAGAAGAAGAAGGTGAGCTGCAGTGCCTGCATCTGCGTGCGCGCCATCGTCGAGATGGTGTAGCCGAGCAGCACCAGCGCCAGCACGAAGACCAGAACCGCCGCAAGCAGCAGCGACAACGACCCGGAGAAGGGAACCCCAAACAGCAGCTTGGCCGCCGCCAGCACCACCGCCACTTGCACGGCGCCGACCACCAGATAGGGCAGCACCTTGCCGAGCATGATTTCGAGCGGGCTGGACGGCATCGCCAGAAGGTTTTCCATCGTGCCGCGCTCGGTCTCGCGCGTCAGTGCGATCGAGGTCATCATCACCATCGTCATCTGCAGGATGACGCCGAGCAGGCCGGGCACGATGTTGTATTGCGAGATGCCTTCCGGATTGTAGCGTCGGTGCACCACCACTTCGAGCTGGCCTCGGGCAGCTTCGGCGGCCGTCTCCTGCATGCCGCGCGCCCTGAGCAGCGCCTGGTTGGCAACGGTGCCGAGCGTCGAAATGGCCCCGCTGGCGACTGCCGGGTCGGTCGCATCAGCCTCGATCAGGATTTGCGGCTGGTCGCCGCGCTCGACTCGCCGGGCAAAGTCGGCGGGAATGGTGACGACAAAGGCGACGTCGCCACGCGCCATCAGGAATTCCGCCTCGGCGGCATTTTGCGCGACATGGTCGAAGCGGTAGTAGCCGGTGGTCTGCAGCGCCGAAACCATGGCTCGCGTATAGGGATCGCTGCTCATCGCCACCAGGGCTGCCGGCAGGCTCTTTGGATCGTTGTTGATGGCATAGCCAAACAGCACCAGCTGCATCAGCGGCACGCCCAGCATCATGGCAAAGGTGATGCGGTCGCGCCGCATCTGGATGAACTCCTTGATCAGCAGCGCGCCGAGCCTGGCGAAGGAAAAGACGCTGTTTATCCCGTTTTTCATCCCATATTGTCCTTCGAGCCGGACATGAACTGGATGAACACATCCTCCAGGCTGGTCTCGCCCGGCGTCACCGTGACGCCCTTGTGGTCTTTCTCGACATCGGCGAGGGCGGCCTGAAGCGCCGTCTTGTCGGAGCCGACGACGTGCAGCGTCGCGCCAAACGGCGCCACCTGGTCGACACCGGACCGGCCGCTGAGTGCGGCAGCGACCTGGTCGAGGCGCGGACCCTGCACAACGAAGGTCGTCAGCCCGGCATTCCTGACCACCTCGTCGACCGTGCCGGTGGCCAGCATCCTGCCGTAGGAGATGTATCCGATGCGATGGCAGCGCTCGGCCTCGTCCATATAGTGGGTGGAGACCAGCACGGTCAGCCCGCCGCTGGCCAGCCGATGGATCTCGTCCCAGAATTCACGCCGCGCCTTCGGATCGACGCCCGCCGTCGGCTCGTCGAGCAGCAGCAATCTGGGCTTGTGCATGATGCAGGCGGCCAGCGCCAGCCGCTGCTTCCAGCCACCGGACAGCGTGCCGGCCAACTGATCCTTGCGCGAGGTGAGGCCAAGATCCTCCAGCGTCCTGGCGACATGCTCGTTGAGCGGCTTCAACCCATAGAGCCGCGCTACGAATTCCAGGTTTTCGGCGATGGTCAAATCCTCGTAGAACGAGAATTTCTGGGTCATATAGCCGACTTCGCGCTTGATCCTCAGACTGTCGGTGCGGATGTCGAAGCCGAGCACCGTGCCTTCGCCCTCATCCGGCGTCAGCAGGCCGCACATGATGCGGATGGTCGTCGTCTTGCCAGAGCCGTTGGGGCCGAGGAAGCCGACGATCTCGCCCTCGGCCACCGTCATCGTCACATGGTCGACGACGGTCTTGTCACCAAAACGCTTGACCAGGCCGTGGACGTCGATGACGTTCATTTGCCGATATCCGCCAGTTCGACATCAACGATCTGCCCCGGTTGCAGCGCGCCGGCGTCGCCCTCCGGCCGCGCCTCTACCAGATAGACCAGCTTCTGCCGGGTTTCGAGCGAGTAGATCACCGGCGGCGTGAATTCCGGGTCCGGCGACACGTAGCTGACGCGAGCCTTCACGTCCGGCCCGCAGCCGTCGCAATGGACGTTGAGCAGCGTGCCGACTTCCACCGACGAAAACGCGCTTTCCGGCACATAGACGCTGAGCTTCACCGCGCCGTCCGGCAGAATCGAAATGACCGGCGCGGTCGGCCCGGCGGTGTCGCCGGGATAGCGGATCACATCGTTGATTCGGCCGGGCGAAGGCGCCGCCAGCACACGCTTCGACAGCCGCCAGCGCGCCTGCTCCAGCGCCGATTGCGCCTGCCTGACCTGATTGTCGGCGGCCTTGATCGTCTCGGGCCGCGCCGGCAGGCCTCCGACAGCGAGATTGGCTTCCGCCTGGCCGAGCTGCGCGTTGGCAGTTTCCAGCGACGCCGAAGCCGTATCATAATCGGCCTGGGTGCCGGTGCCGCGTTTAAACAAATCGCTGGCGCGGGTGTATCTGCGTTTGGCGTCGGCGGCTTGCGCCTTGGCCATGTCGACCTGCGCCTTGAGCACCTCAATCTCTTCCGGCCGCTTGCCGACCTGCAGGTCGGCAAGTTGCGCCTGGGCCTGGGCAAGGGCCGCCTCGGCTTGCGCGACGGCTATTTTTGCGTCGGCGCTTTCCAGCGTCACCACTGGCGTGCCCGGCGCGACGCGATCGCCGCGCTTGACCGAAATCGTCTCGACCTGCGCCACCTCGATCGGCGCGAGCAGCACATAGTCGCCCTCGACATAGCCGACGGCGAGCGGCGCCGCCGGTGCGCAGGTGCTGAAAAGCAGGGCGGCGAGCGGCACAGAGCAGAGGAAACTCATGATCTATGATCCTTCCGGTCGGTTAAGTGACGCCGAGCCAAAATCGCGCCGAGATTATCCGTCACTGCCGCCGCGATCTTGGTGGCCTCGGCGTCGCCGATCGCGCGCCAGCCCATGCGGCGCATCACCGCCTCGCGGCCGATGCGGAAATAGACGACCTGGCCGATCAGCGTGAACACGGTGAGTCGGGTTGCCTCGCTTTCGGCCGGCTCGCCCGTCGCCTGCTCCCAGATCAGGCAGAGCCGGCGATGCGTCGGCTCGAATACGCCGTCATAGATGCGGTCGAGTGCCGCCGTCGGATGCGACAGCTCACGCAGGACGAACTGCACGATCTCGCCGGCCTCCGGCCTTGCCACGATGAAAGCCACCATCCGCTCCAGCGCGGTGAACAGTTGTGCCCGCGCCGCTTCGGGGTCGTCCGTTTCTGAATCGCTTGGCCCCTGCAGATTGCCGATCGCCTGGCCGGCAATGGTCTGGATGGTGTCGACGATATAGTCGGCCGCAGCGGTGCGAAGCCCTTCCTTGCCGCCGAAATGATAGGCGATCGAGCCGATATTGGCCCTGGCCTCAGCCGCGATCTCGCGCGTCGAGGTGCCGTCGAAACCCTGGCGTCCGAACAGTTTTAGCGCTGCGCGAACAAGAGCCGCGCGCGTCATGTCGGCGGGGGATGCCTCGCGGCGCGGAATTTTAGCGTTTGTCGGTTTGCTCATGATTCGCAGTTTAATCAATCGAATGATTAAAGTCAAGCCTTGCCGATCTCCACCTGTCGATCTCCACCTTGCCATCTCCATCCGCACGCGCTTTAGTGTGGAGCCATGGTCAAGGAAATCGAGCGCAAGTTCCTGGTCTCCGGCGATGGCTGGCGGGATCTGGTCGAAGCGGACATCCGCATTCGCCAGTTCTATCTCGTTGCCGCGTCCGACCGCTCGGTCCGCGTGCGTATCAGCGACGGCGCCTCGGCAAAACTGACGCTCAAATTCGGCAGCAAGGCCCGCGAACGCGACGAATTCGAATATCCGATCCCTCTGGCGGATGCGGAAGAGATGCTGGCCTTCGCCATCGGTCGTGTCATCGAGAAGACACGCCACCATGTTAGGCATCGCGGCCATCTCTATGAAGTCGACGTCTTCGGCGGGATGCTCAGCGGTCTGGTGGTCGCCGAGCTTGAGACGCCGCAGGACGTGCAGGGCGAAATGCTGCCAGATTGGCTCGGCCGCGAAGTCACCGGCGAGCACAGGTTCTACAACGCGTCGCTCGCCCTCGAGGGGATTCCGGAGATCGCCGCATGAGCTATCGCATCGATCCGCGCCTGCCGTTGACTGGCGAGGTCAGGCGCATCCTCGCTGAGGAGATCGGCAAGGCGCTCGTCCATCTGGACGCGGCGCATGACAGGCCGGAGCAGGCGCTGCACAAATGCCGCAGGCGGCTGAAGAAGGTGCGTGCCTTGCTGCGCCTGGTCCGTCCCGGAGACGAAACATTTTGCAGTACCGAGAACCAATGCTACCGAGAGGTGGCTGCCCTGCTTGCCGGCCCGCGCGAGGCGACCGCGCTGGTTGAAACCATCGACCGGCTGGCAAAAAACTTTCCCGAGCAAAGCGCCGGCGGCGGTCTCGATGCCGTTCGCGACACGCTGGCGGCGCGCCAGCACGAATTGCATGGCGGAGCTGGCCTCGGCGCCGCGATAGCTGCCGCGACTGCCGCTTGCGAGGATGGCATCATCCGGATCGATACTCTGGTCTTGCCCGACCAGCCCGAACAGGCCGCCGACGTGCTTGCCGAAGGCGCCCGCATTACTCTGCGTCGCGCCAGAAAGGCGCTGGACAAGGCAGGCTCCCGCGGTGATGCCGACGATTTCCACGATCTGCGCAAGGCGGCAAAGACTCACGGCATGCATCTGTCGCTGCTTGGACGGCTGTGGCCGACGCCGATCAAGGCCCGGCGCAAGGCGGTCGACGAACTTGGCGAAAAGCTGGGCGAACTGCATGATGTATTCGTCTTGCGCACGCTTCTCGAGGCCCACGACCGGCCGCTCGGCTCTCCTCAGGAAACGCAACTGCCGAGCAAGCTGTTGAAGCGCTCGGAGAAAAGCCTGAAAAAGACCTGTCTTGCGGCGGCAGCCGATCTGTTCGGCGACAGGCCCAGGCGCTCGACAAAAAAACTCGCGCGCAAGGCGCGCACCGATCTGGCCGCCGCGCCGCACGAAGACGCCAGCGCGCCCGGCGCCGCTGCCTGACGCGGTGCTTGCGTCCGTCCGACATCGCTGACGATGAGGAGAGGGTTAGACCTCTCCCGGCGCGGCATTCTTCAACTGCGCTCGCGCGTCCCTGATCGAGGCGGCGTATGTCACCAGCGGCCGTTTGACGCCGTGGTTGATCAGCATGCGGCGTGTCTGTGGCGAAGCGCCTGATATGATGAAGCGCACGCCGGCGCGCCTCGCCTTGTGGGCAGCGCTCTCGATGACGTTGGCCGCCGTTGAATCGAAGAATGGCACGGCCGAGCAGTCGAGGATGAAGTTCTTGCGCTGGTCGGCGATGCGGTCCAGCACCGTGGCGACGGTCGAGGCGGCGCCGAAGAAGAAGGCGCCGGAAATCCGGTAGACGACGGTGTCGGCATCGCTGGCTTCGCTGGAATCGTATGCGCTGGCGGCGCCGGTTCTGTCGGCGACATCGTCCTGCACCAGTCCCTGATCCGGCTCAACCGCAATGCTCTTGGCCATGCGGTCGATGAACAGGATCGAGCCCAGCGCGAAGCCGACGACGATGCCTTCGGTGAGATCACGGAAGATGACGATCAGGAAAGTCGCCATCAGCACCAGCGCGTCGCCGCGCGAGGCACGCAGCAGCGTGGCAAAGGCCTGCTTCTCGAACATGTTCCAGCACACCACCGCCAGAACGCCGGCAAGGGCTGCAAGCGGGATGTAGCTGGCCAGCGGCGCCGCCACCAGCATCAGGGCAAGCAGGAGGGCCGAGTGGATCATGCCCGAGACCGGTCCATGCGCGCCGGCCCGCACATTGGTCGCGGTGCGGGCTATGGTGCCGGTGGTGCAGATGCCGCCGAACAGGGCGGACGCGATGTTGGCGAAGCCTTGCGCCACGAGTTCGCAGTTGGAGCGGTGCCGCCTTCCTGTCATGCCGTCGGCGACCACCGCCGACAGCAGCGATTCGATCGCGCCGAGCAGCGCAAAGGCTAGGGCGTCCGGCAGGACGTCGATCATCCTGTCGAAGCTGATCGGCGGAAAGGCTGGCATTTGCAGGCCGCGCGGGATGCCGCCGAAGCGCGTGCCGATCGTTTCGGCAGGCAGAGAAAACAGCGCCACGACAAGCGACGCCAGACCGATGGCGATCAGCATGGCGGGCCATTTTGGCCGCCACCGTTTCATCAGGGCAATGGCGACGATGGTCAGCAGAGCGACGAAGGTGGCGGCGAGATTGATCGTGCCGGCCGCCTCGCCGATCGCCATCAGCTTCGGCACCAGCGGTCCAGGTTCTTTGCCGGCGAGTTTTAGCCCGAACAGCTCGACGATCTGGCCGGAGAAGATGATGATGGCGATGCCGGCGGTGAAGCCGACCGTCACCGGATAAGGAATGAATTTGATGTAGGTGCCAAGCCTGAGGTAGCCGATGACGAGCAGCAAGACGCCGGCCATCATCGTCGCCAGCAGCAACCCGTCGACGCCGACCCGTGCCACGGTTGCCGCCATCAGCACGATAAAGGCGCCCGCCGGCCCGCCGATCTGGAAACGGCTGCCGCCCAGAGCCGAGACGAGGAAACCGCCAATGATGGAAGTGTAGAGCCCGCGCTCCGGAGACACGCCCGATGCGATCGCGATCGCCATCGACAGCGGCAGCGCCACAATGGCCACGGTCAGTCCGGCGATGGCATCGGCCTTGAAGTGCTCTGATGTGTAGCCTTCGCGCAGCACCGTCGCCAGCTTCGGCGTGAACAGTTCGGAAAATGTCGGCTGCGCCGGTTGATGAATTGCCCGCTGGGTTCGATCCATGGACTGCCTTCCGCTCCTGATGCATGCCGCCAAAAAGTGCACAGCGGCCACGCATAAAACCAAGCAGGCGGCGGGATCGTCGGCAGGACTGTCGGCGGTCGCCGTCGCGACTCTATTTCGGCTCAGCCTGGCGGGTTCTGCGGCACGACCGGCTTGAGGCGCACCCCCCTGCCGCCGCGCTCGCTGGCCTGGTTCTCGCCGATCAGCTCCACGCCGGCCCGGTCGAGGGCCTGGATGACCTTCATCAGCGTATCGACCACGCCCCTGACCACGCCGTCGCTCGCTTCCATGCGCTGAATGGTTGGAAGCGAAACCCCGGCGCGCTCGGCGAGCGTCTTCTGATCGATGCCGGCCAGAGCCCTTGCGGCGCGCATCTGCGCGGCAGTGATCATTGGCTAAAAACCCCCGTCTGAGTCTGCATTCCATGTATAATACTATCATTGTGATGGTTCAAGCATCATCATGCACATGTCAGACATGTGCACACCAGGCCGTTTGCATCTTGGCGAGCCTGCGCGCCCGCTGGGCCAGCACGCCCCAGCCGCCGCAACTTAGAGGAGAATTGGCGCAGCGTCGTTCGGAACGGGCGGTTCAGGCGCCGGCGGTCTGCCCGCGCCATCGCTGGAACGCCCATGCGACCAGCCAGCACAGCATCGCCCAGGCGAAGCCGGCGCACCAGCCGGCCAGCACGTCCGATGGCCAATGAACGCCGAGATAGACGCGGCTGATGCCGACGAGCAGTGCTGTCAGCACGGCAAGTGCCAGCACATAGATCTTGGTCGTTCGCCCAGGCAGGAAACGCGACGCCATGCTGCCCAGCGTCAAATATGTCACCGCCGACAGCATCGCATGGCCGCTTGGAAACGAAAGCGTCGCCACGTCGGCGAGATGCGAGACCAGGTCGGGGCGCGGCCGATCGATTCCGAGCTTCAGCGTGCTCGACAGGGCCTGCCCGCCCGCCACCGCGACCAAGACCAGAAACGCTGCTCCCGGCTTGTGGATCAGCAGCAGATAGACGATCACCGCCACTGTGATCAGCCCGAGCACGATGGCGCTGCCGAGGCTGGTAATGTCGCGCATCGCCCCTTCCAGCCATGGCGGTCCGATCGGATTGTCTGGCTGGCCCGCTTCACGGAAGGCGAGCATGATTTCCGTGTCGAAGGCGTGCGGCGTGGTGTCCCGCGCCACCTCCATCAGTTCCTCGAACCCCCACAGCCCGCCGGCGATGACCAGTCCGGCCAAAAGCACCGGGAATTCGATCCAGTTGAGCAGCTTGTTTGCGGTATTCTTCATCGGGCCAACCGTCTTACAGCGCCGCGCGTCCTTTTGGACGCGCAAAGGACGCTGTAGCACTTTGATTTGGCGCATGATCCTTTCCGAAATCGTTTCCGATTTTCGGGGTCATGCGCAACTACAGTTTTTGCAGATAGGGTCCGAGCGTGATCAGCGCCACCGCTGCGACGGCGAGCACGATGCCGGTCGCCTGCAACGAATTGACGCGCTCGCCGAAGAACACCAGTGCCACCACGTTCACCGACACCAGTTGGATCACCGCCGACAGGCTGAACGACACCGACATGCCGAATTCACGGATCAGCCTCAGCATGATCAGATTGCCCGCTGAATAGAGCGCCAGAGTCAGAACGATCTTGCCGAGGCTCGGCGCCAGCCCCCATTGCTTGGCCGCCGTCGCCGCCAGCAGGAAGATCACTGTCGAAATGCCGAGCTGCCCCAGTCCCCAGAAACTCACTTTTTTGTTCCTCCCGACGCAGTGCTTGCGCGCCTGCCGCAGATCTTGTTTCGGAAGCGTCGGTCGCGGTCAAGCGGCCTGATCAAAGACATGAAATCGGGCTGGAAATTAGTCGGCAACGTCATCAAACTGTGATCTGCTGGCGATACGCGGTCAGTCAAGCAACACGCTCCAGCCATCCCAAAGAGCCAGAGGCACGCCCCCATGACTGAACATCGCCCCGACGCCCATTTCCCCACCAGCCTGCTCGAGGAAAACGATGGGCCAGGAACCAATCCCACTGACAACCAGACGATGGGCGAAATCATCGCCGCGCGATTCTCGCGCCGTGGTTTTCTGCAGGGATCCCTCGCGGCAACCGCCATCGCCGCCACCGTCAGCCCGCTCGCGCTGATCCTCGCCGACGATGCCCGCGCCGGCGGCGGCTCGGTCTTCAGTTTCGACGAGGTCGAGGCAGGCGTCGACGACAAGCACCATGTCGCTGCCGGCTACGACGCCGACGTGCTGTTGCGCTGGGGCGATCCGCTGTTTGCCGATTCGCCGGAATTTGATCCGACAAAACAGTCGGCGCAGGCCCAGGAAAGACAGTTTGGCTACAACAACGACTATGTCGGCTATCTCCCGATAGACGGCTCGGCCGAGCACGGCCTGCTGGTGGTCAACCACGAGTACACCAATCCGCATCTGATGTTCCCGGGCCTTGTCAGCATCGTCGATGGCGAGGCCAAGCAGGCCCCACTGAGCAAGGAACAGGTCGATATCGAGATAGCCGCGCATGGCGGCACCATCGTCGAAATTCGCAAGGTATCAGGCAAATGGCAGGTGGTGCGCGACGGCAAGCTCAATCGCCGCATCACCGCCAACACCGAGATGGCGCTGTCCGGCCCCGTCGCCGGCCACGACCGGGTCAAGACCAGTGCCGATCCGACCGGCACGAAGGTCTTCGGCAGCGTCAACAACTGTGCCGGCGGCGTCACGCCCTGGGGCACCTACATCATGGCCGAGGAAAACATACACGGCTATTTCTCGGGCGAGCTGCAGGAAGGTCACAAGGAAGCCGCCAACTACAAGCGCCTGGGGATTCCCGACGGCTCCTATGAATGGGCTGCGCATTACGACCGCTTCGATATCGGCAAGGAGCCGAACGAGCCGAATCGCTTCGGCTGGATCGTTGAGGTCGACGTCAACGATCCGACCTCGGTGCCGCGGAAGCGCACTGCCATGGGCCGTTTCAAGCATGAGGGCGCTGAATCGATCGTCGCCAAGGATGGCCGTGTGGTGTTCTACCAAGGTGACGACGAGCGTTTCGACTATGCATACAAATTCGTCACGGCCGGCAAGTTCAACGCCGAGGACCGCGCCGCCAACATGGATCTTCTCGACGACGGCACGCTCTACGTCGCCAAATTCGCCGAGGACGGTACCCTGGAATGGCTGCCGCTCGTTCACGGCCAGGGTCCGTTGACCGCCGAGAACGGCTTTGCCAGCCAGGCCGACGTGCTGATCGGGACAAGGCTTGCCGCCGATCTTCTCGGCGCCACCAAGATGGACCGCCCCGAGGATATTCAGCCCCACCCGACGACCGGCAAGGTCTACGTCATGCTGACCAACAATTCGAAGCGCAAGACGGAGCAGGTCGACGCCGCCAACCCGCGCGCCGAAAACGCCTTCGGCCACATCGTCGAGATTGTTGAGGACGGTGGCGATTTCACTGCCACCAAGGGCAAGTGGGAAATCATGTTGAAATGCGGCGATCCCTCGGTGGCCGAAGTCGGCGCTACTTTCTCGACTGCAACGACCGCCAATGGCTGGTTCGGCATGCCGGACAATTGCGCCATCGATGCGGCCGGCCGGCTCTGGGTCTCGACCGATGGCCAGGGTCCGAAGGCGACCGGCCGCACCGATGGCCTGTGGGCGGTCGACACCGAAGGCGAGGCGCGGGCGACCTCGAAGCTATTCTTCCGCGTGCCGATCGGCGCCGAACTCTGCGGCCCGCTGTTCACGCCCGACGACCAGACCGCCTTCGTCGCGGTCCAGCATCCGGCCGATGGCGGCGAGGACTGGGAGGCTTTTGGCCGTCCCTCCTACTATGAGGACCTATCGACCCGCTGGCCTGACTTCAAGCCCGATATGCCGGTGCGGCCGTCGGTCGTCGCCATCACCAAACAGGGCGGCGGCAAAATCGCGGTCTGAATCACTGCAAGGCGCTAGCAGCGCCAAGGAAGGATTTCGTCGATACGAAATCCTTCCTTTTCCTGATGCGCGGGAATGCGCCTGATGGGCTCATTCGGCGCGCTGAACCACGGCCACGTTCATCATGGTTTTCAACCTGAAGCCAATGGACTCGTATAATCCGATGGCCGTGGTGTTGCTGGCAAAGGCGTGGAGATAGGGAACTTCGCCGCGCGCCGCTATCTGGTTTGCCACGAACAGCGACAGCAGCCTGCCCAGACCACCGCCCCGAAATTCCGGATGTGAGCACACGCCGCTAAGTTCGGTATAGCCGGGTTGCTTCATGCGTTCGCCGGCCATCGCCGCAAGTCGGCCCTCGATCTTCACACCCCAAAAATCGCCTAGGCTCAAGGCTTCGAGCGTGAATGGGCCAGGCTTGGTGACCAATGCCAAGGCGAGCATCTCAGCTGCATCGTCTCGCGTCAGACGTTGCACGCGCTTGTCGGAGACCATCTGCAATGGCCGCTCGGCAATCATCTGAACCCCGGGCGCGGTCGAAGTCGCCGAGAGTTCCGCGGGCAGAGCAATGGCGTCCGCCTGAAGCAGGATCGCACTCTCGCCTGGGGAGACAAGTTTTCCGAGCGCCTGCAGGCTTTCCGCATCGTCCGCGGCACTGGCGGCGAAGGGAGCTATCGAGGGCCGATACCGCATGGCGAGGTCGTCACCTTGCGCGAAGGCTTGGTGTCGCGTCCGAAGCGCGCTCCACACGGGACGGTCAAGCAGGTATTTCATCGCGTGGCACTTCCGGCTTCTTTACACGACGGTCGAGAGGCGCCGCGGCGAGGCCGTCCTCGATGGCGGCCAGCTGATCAAGAAGCGGCCCAGAAAGATTCGCGCACAGATCCGCGACGGCATTCTGGATGCGCGGCCAGACGTAGTGCTTTGCAACATCGACCAGCCGCTGGCCGTGCAGGGTGAGGCAGACAATCCTGCGCCGCTGGTCATCATCCGATGGACTGACCTCGACCAGTCCCAATTCGGCCAGAAGCGACACGCTCCGCGTTACACCTGGCTGTGCGACCCCGAGGGATTGCGCCAGCTCCCCGACTGGCAGCGGGCCCAGCCTGTCGAGCGCAGCCAGCAGCGGGTACTGGCTCGACTGAACCGGCACATCGAGGCAGTCGAGCAGGCGCTGCGTATCCGCCTGCAATTGCTCGCCAATACGCTTCAGCCTGCTGCCCAGGCACAGGAAGCCAAGGGACCTTACGACGTCTTCCATAATCAACCTGCCAGCCAATTGATAACACGATATATAACATTATATGGAAATCAAGCGCCGCCATCGCACGGCCGCTTTCAAGCGTCGTCACCAGATTTGGTCGTCTTGGGTCGGGAACATCGCTCGGATGCTGGCGCTGCGTCGCCTGGGCAGGCCGTTCGGTCAGTTCCGCAGCCGGTAGCCGGTCCTGAAAATCCACGCGACGATCGCTATGCAGATAAGCAGGAAAACCACGGTCATGCCGAGGCTGATGCCGATCGAGACGTCGGACTTGCCGTAGAAGCTCCAGCGAAAGCCGCTGACCAGATAAAGGACAGGGTTGAACAGCGTCACCGTGCGCCAGGTGCCGGGCAGCATGTCGATCGAATAGAAGCTGCCGCCAAGGAAGGTAAGCGGCGTGATGATCAGCAGCGGCACCAGCTGCAGCTGCTCGAAGCTCTTCGCCCAGATGCCGATGATGAACCCGAACAGGCTGAAGGTCACCGACGTCAGCACCAGGAAGGAGAGCATCCAGAACGGATGCTCGATGGTCAGCGGCACGAACAGCGACGCGGTCCCCAGGATGATCAGGCCGAGTATGATCGACTTGGTCGCCGCACCCCCGACATAAGCGATGATGATCTCCAGATAGGACACCGGCGCCGACAGCAGCTCGTAGATCGAGCCGACGAATTTCGGGAAATAGATAGCGAAGGAGGCGTTGGAGATCGACTGCGTCAGCAGCGACAGCATGATCAGCCCCGGCACGATAAAGGCGCCGTAGCTGATGCCGTCGATCTCGGTGATGCGCGAGCCGATGGCCGAGCCGAAGACGACGAAATAGAGCGATGTCGAGATGACCGGCGAGACGATGCTCTGCAGCACGGTCCGAAAAGCGCGCGCCATCTCCATCTTGTAGATCGCCCAGACTGCTCGCGGGTTCATGCGCCCTTCCTCACCAGGTTGACGAAGATCTCCTCGAGCGAGCTGTTTTGCGTGTCGATATCGCGGAACTGGACGCCGGCCGTCTCAAGGTCGCGGAGCAGCGAGGCGACGCCCGGCCGCTCGCTCTGGTTGTCATAGGTGTAGGTCAGTCGATCACCGTCCGGCGAAAGCTCCAGCGCGTAGCGCGACAATTTCTCGGGTATGGTGACGAGTGGACTGCGCAATTCCAGCAAAAGCCGCTTGCGGCCGAGCGTGCGCATCAGTTGCACCTTGTCCTCAACCAGCACGATCTCACCGCGATTGATGACGCCGACGCGGTCGGCCATCGCCTCGGCCTCCTCGATATAGTGCGTGGTCAGGATGATGGTGACGCCATCCTCGCGCAGCCGGCGCACCATCGCCCACATGTCCTGACGCAGCTCGACGTCGACGCCGGCTGTCGGCTCGTCGAGGAACAGCACCCTCGGTTCGTGCGACAGCGCCTTGGCAATCATCAGCCGCCGCTTCATGCCGCCGGACAGGGTGATCGCCTTGGCGTCCTTCTTGTCCCACAACGACAGGTCGCGCAGCACTTTCTCGACGAAGGCATGGTTGGCCGGCTTGCCGAACAGGCCCCGGCTGTAGTTGACCGTCGCCCACACGCTCTCGAACGCGTCGATGGTCAGTTCCTGCGGCACCAGCCCGATGAGGCTGCGTGCGGCGCGATAATCCCGGCTGATGTCGTGGCCGTCCACGCTGACTGTGCCCGACGAGCGGTTGACGATACCGCAGACGATCGAGATCAGCGTCGTCTTGCCGGCGCCGTTCGGCCCGAGCAGCGCAAAAATCTCGCCGCGCTCGATATCGAGGTTGATCTCCTTCAGCGCTTTGAAACCGGTGGCGTAGGTCTTGGTGACCCCGGAAATGGCAATGATCGATGGCATGGCTGAAAAACGGCTGATTGAAAGGAGGTCTGTTGATTTAGTCCGCTGAATGTCGGTGCGCGCGGCCGGAAGTCAATGGCACTCCTGACATTCTGGACATCGGCGCATCCACCGCTGCCGCAGTCCTGCGGCGTTCCGCCTCGCGTGACGCCACGCCGCTTTGACCGCCTGGCGCATCCGGCCTATCTTCCCTGACATAGCAGCAGCCGGAGCCCGCCATGGACCCGCTCATCCTTTCGCGCATCCAGTTCGGCGCCAACATCTCGTTCCATATCCTGTTTCCGGCTATCACCATCGCGCTTGGCTGGATGCTGCTGTTCTTCAAGCTTCGCTACAACGCCACCGGCGATACCGCCTGGATGCGCGCCTATTTCACCTGGGTGAAGGTGTTCGCGCTGTCCTTCGCCATGGGCGTGGTTTCGGGCGTCACCATGAGCTTCCAGTTCGGCACCAACTGGCCGGGTTACATGGAGACCGTCGGCAACATCGCCGGCCCGCTGCTCGCCTATGAGATACTCACCGCCTTCTTCCTCGAGGCGGCGTTCCTCGGCATCATGCTGTTCGGCTTCCGCCGCGTCTCCAACCGCATCCACACGCTGGCAACCGTGCTGGTGGCGGGCGGCACCACCCTGTCCGCCTTCTGGATCATCGCGCTCAATTCATGGATGCAGACGCCGGTCGGCTTCGAGATGCGCGACGGCGTAGCCCACGCTACCGACTGGTGGGCGATCGTCTTCAACCCGTCCATGCCCTACCGGCTCGTCCACATGCTGCTTGCCTCCGGCCTGACGGTTTCGTTCCTGATCGCCGGCCTGTCGGCGCTGCGCTACCTCTATGGCGACCGCTCGGAATCGATGTGGAAAGCCTTGCGCACCGGTGTTTTCACCGCGGCGGTCCTGATCCCCATCCAGATCTTCGCCGGCGACCAGCATGGCCTCAACACGCTCGAGCATCAGCCGCAGAAGATCGCCGCCATGGAGGCCAACTGGAACACCGGCCCCAACGTGCCGCTGGTCCTTTTCGCGCTTCCCGACGAGGCGGCAAGGGAGAACAAATACGAGATCACCATCCCCGATGGCGCCAGCCTCATCCTCAGGCACAGCGCCAGCGGCGTCGTGCCGGGGCTGAACGACTATGCCGGCAACCACCCGCCGGTGTTCCCGGTGTTCTGGGCTTTTCGCATCATGGTCGGCACCGGCGTCCTGATGCTCGTCGTCTCCTGGTCGGCCGCCTTTTTCCTCAAGGTCCGGCACAGCCTGCCGAGACCGCTGGCGCTGGTGATGGTGCCGATGGCGCTGTCCGGCTGGCTGGCGACGCTGGCTGGCTGGTACACCACCGAGATCGGCCGCCAACCGTGGCTCGTCACCGGCGTGCTGAAAACTGTCGATGCCGTCGGCCCGGTCGCCGGCAGCCAGGTCGCGCTGTCGCTCGCGGTCTATCTCATCCTCTATGCGCTGCTTCTGGTCGCCTATCTCGGCGTGCTGGTCTATCTGGCGCTGAAGGCGGCGAAGGACGGCGATGCCTCGCCGCTGCCGGGCGTTCTCGACGCGCCGCTGTCGCAGCCGGCGGCGAAATAGGAGAACGGCGATGACCCTCGACTGGCCGACATTGCTCCCCCTCATCTTCGCCGGCCTGATGGGCCTTGCCATCCTGATCTACGTCATCCTCGACGGCTTTGACCTCGGTATCGGCATCCTGTTCGCAGCCGCCGGAGACGCCGAGCAGGACACGATGATCGCCGCAATAGGCCCGTTCTGGGACGCCAACGAGACCTGGCTGGTGCTGGCCGTCGGCCTGCTGCTGGTCGCCTTCCCGCTGGCGCACGGCACCATCCTCACCGCGCTCTACATTCCGGTCTTCCTGCTCCTTGTCGGCCTGATCCTGCGCGGCGTTGCCTTCGATTTCCGGGCCAAGGTGCCGGCCGGTCACAAGCATCGCTGGAACCGCATCTTCTTCCTGGGCTCGGTCATCGCATCGCTGGCGCAGGGCTACATGCTGGGGATCTATGTGCTGGGCCTTGATGTCGGCCTCGGCGGCATGGCCTTCGGCGCGCTGGTGGCGCTCTGCCTTGCCGCCGCCTACGCGGCGATGGGCGCAGCCTGGGTCATCTACAAGACGGAAGGCGAATTGCAGAAGAAGGCGGTGCTATGGCTGCGCCGGGCGCTGGTGCTGACCGCGCTCGGCATGGTCGCCGTCTCGCTGGCCACGCCGCTCGCCAGTCCGCGCATCTTCGACAAATGGTTCGTCTGGCCGGCCATGCTCTATTTGTCGCCGCTGCCGGTCCTGTCGGCGGTGCTGTTCGCATGGCTGTGGCGGCAGACCTTCCATCTGCCTAAGGCCGGCGACCGCCATGCGCTGACGCCGTTCCTGACGCTGGCCGCCATCTTCACCCTGGGCTTTGCCGGCCTCGCCTGGTCGTTCTATCCCTTCGTCGTGCCCGACAGGCTGACCATCTGGCAGGCGGCGTCCGCGCCGGAAAGCCTCGCCATCATCCTGGCCGGCACGGTGGTGGTGCTGCCGATCATCATTTTCTATTCGTTTTATGCCTACCGCGTCTTCGGCGGCAAGGCGACGGATCTGACCTACGACTGACTGGCAAACCGCCGAACTGCACAATATTTAGGCAGTCGATTGCTCGGGCGGCAGCGGCTCGTGAAGACTGCCTTGCCAATCCCACCTTGCCAATCCCGCCGGGAAAGTCCGATTCGCAGCGATTTCGATGGTTTGGCATGTCTGTTGCTTTGCCCTGGCGACCAATTGGTTTTGTCCAGTCAAAGGGAAAGATAATGAACCGTCGCAATGTCTGCATGCTGGCCTTCGCCGCCGCCGTTGGAATGGCCATGGCTTCGTCTCCGCAGGCGCGGGCCGACGCCTTGAGCGACATCGCGGCGCGCGGCACCGTCCGCATCGCCGTTCCACAGGATTTCCCGCCCTTCGGCAGTGTCGGCGCCGACATGACGCCGCAAGGCTACGACGTCGACATCGCCAATCTGATTGGCGAAAAGCTCGGCGCCACGGTCGAGATCGTCCCGGTCACCAGCGCCAACCGCATTCCCTATCTCCAGACCAACAAAGTCGACCTGGTCATTTCCAGCCTCGGCAAGAATCCCGATCGCGAGAAGGTCATCGACTTTTCCGAAGCCTATGCTCCGTTCTACAACGGCGTGTTCGCTCCGGCAGACGTTGCCGTCGCAAAAGCGGAAGACCTCGCCGGCAAGACCGTTGGCGTCACCCGCGGCGCGATCGAAGATCTCGAACTGACCAAGGTTGTGCCCGCGAGCGTCGAGATCAAGCGCTACGAGGACAATAACGGCACTATTTCCGCTTTCCTTTCGGGCCAGGTCGAGGTGATCGCGACCGGGAATGTCGTCGCCGCCGCCATCCTCGAAAAGAACCCGCCCAAGCGGCCGGAGCTCAAGTTCCTGATCAAGAACTCGCCTTGCTACATCGGCATGAACAAGGAGCAGCCGGCGTTGATGGCCAAGATCAACGGCATCATCGCCGCCGCCAGGTCCGATGGCGCCCTCAACGCCATTTCGCAAAAATGGCTGAAGGTGGACCTGCCGGCTGAGCTGTGATCGCCGCCCGCCGCGTGTGGCTGAGGTCGGATAGCAAGTCATGACCTATCAGTTCGATTTCAGCTGGCTGATCGGATCTCTGCCGGTGCTGCTCAAGGGCATCCGGATCACCGTGCAGCTTATCCTGATCGGCGCGGTGTTCGGCGTGGCATTGGGCATTGCCTGCGCCTGGGTGCGGGCACTGGGGCCGAAATGGCTAAAACCCGTCGTCGCGACCTATGTCGAGCTGATCCGCAACACGCCCTTCCTCATCCAGCTGTTCTTCATTTTCTTCGGACTGCCGTCGCTTGGCATCAGGATGTCGGAGCTGACCGCCGCCAACCTCGCCATGATCGTCAATCTCGGCGCTTACAGCTGCGAGATCATCCGCGCCGGCATCCAGGCCACGCCGCGCGGCCAGTTCGAGGCCGGCGCCAGCCTCGCCATGACCCCGTTCCAGACCTTCTGGCACGTGGTTCTGGTCCCGGCGCTGCAGCGCATCTGGCCTGCGCTGTCGTCGCAGATCGTCATCGTCATGCTGGGTTCGGCCGTCGTTTCGCAGATTGCCGCTGAGGACCTGACCTTCGCCGCCAACTTTATCCAGTCGCGCAATTTCAGGGCCTTCGAAACCTACATCGTCTCCACCTTGATCTACCTGGCGCTCGCCATCCTGCTGCGCCAGCTGCTGGCCGGCCTGGGCGGGATGCTGTTCCCGAGGAAGGCGTCGCGATGAGACAGGCGCCATGACCGAGTTCAGCTTCTGGGACATCCTGCGCAACCTGCTTCTGGCCGCCCGCTGGACCGTTGTCCTCTCGCTGGTCTCCTTCATCGGTGGCGGCATCGTCGGCGCGGCCCTGCTTTTCTTGCGCATCGGCGGCCGGCGTGGGATGCAGTTTCTGTCACGCGGCTACATCCAGCTGTTTCAGGGCACGCCGCTGCTGATGCAGCTCTTTCTGGCTTTCTTCGGGCTTGGCCTGTTTGGCATCGACGTTCCCGCCTGGCTTGCCGCCTGTGTCGCGCTCATCCTGTGGACCGCAGCCTTCCTCGCCGAAATCTGGCGTGGCTGCGTCGAGAGCATTGCCAAGGGCCAATGGGAGGCGTCAGCCAGCCTCGGCATGGGTTATCTCCAGCAGATGCGCTACGTCATCCTGCCGCAGGCACTGAAAGTGGCGGTGCCGCCGACCGTCGGCTTCTCGGTGCAGGTGGTGAAGGGCACCGCGCTCACCTCGATCATCGGCTTCGTCGAACTGTCGAAGGCCGGTTCGATCGTCACCAACGCGACGTTCCAGCCGTTCACCGTCTATGGCCTGGTCGCGCTCATCTATTTTGCTTTGTGCTGGCCGCTGTCGAAATCCAGCCAGCTCCTGGAAAGGAAGCTCAATGTCGCTCATCGCAATCACTGAGGTGAAGAAGCGCTTCGGCGACAACGAGGTGCTGAAGGGGATTTCCATCGACGTCGCGCCGGGCGAGGTCGTCGCCATCATCGGCAAGAGCGGTTCGGGCAAGTCGACGCTGCTGCGCTGCATCAACGGGCTCGAGACCATCGATGAAGGCTCGATCGTCGTCGCCGGCGCCCAGTTCCTGCCCGACGAGGTGCATCTTAAGGCGCTGCGCCTGAAGGTCGGCATGATTTTTCAGCAATTCAACCTGTTCCCGCATCTCACCGCCGGTGGCAATGTCATGCTGTCGCAGATGGTGGTGAAGAAGACGCCGAAGAAGGACGCCGAGGCGGTCGCGCGAAAAATGCTCGACCGCGTCGGTCTCGCCCACAAGTTCGATGCGTTGCCGGACGAATTGTCCGGCGGCCAGCAGCAGCGCGTGGCGATCGCCCGGGCGCTCGCCATGCAGCCCATCGCGCTGCTATGCGACGAGATCACCTCGGCGCTCGATCCCGAGCTCGTCGCCGAGGTGCTGGCCGTCGTCAAGGAATTGGCGGCGGAAGGCATGACGCTGGTGATGGTCACCCACGAGATGCGCTTTGCCCGCGACGTCTGCTCGCGCGTCGTCTTCATGCATCAAGGCCGCGTCCATGAGATCGGCGCCCCCGAGGACGTTTTTTCCAATCCCAGGACGCCGGAGCTCCGGCAGTTTCTGGGCGTGCAATAAGCTGTGTTGATATTCAGCCGGCCTGCAACCGGCGCTACTCGCGTACCCGAAAGTACGCTCCGTTCCGGTTCTCGGAATCCACCATTTTCGGCGCGGCCTGACCTGGTACCTCACCACACCTGACGCCGACATGCGTCCATTAGGACGCACCAGGTACACACTGGCAAAAGATCAGCTCTTGTTGCCGGCCAGCACCAGCACCGGCTTGTCGCTGTAGAGGTCTGGAAACAGCGTCTTCAAATTCTCGACCTTGGGCAGGTCGTTGTAGACGATGTAGGGATAGGTCGGGTTCAGCGTCAAAAAGTCCTGGTGGTAGTCCTCGGCCGGATAGAATTTTTTCCCCGTCTCCAGCGTGGTCACGATCGGCTCCGGAAACACCTTGGCCTTGTCGAGCTGGGCGATATAGCTCTCGGCGATCTTCTTCTGCGCGTCGTTTTCGGCAAAGATCGTCGAACGGTATTGGGGGCCGCGGTCCGGGCCCTGGTAGTTCAGCTGCGTCGGGTTGTGCGCGACCGAGAAATACACCTGCAGCAACTGGCCGTAAGTGACTTTGGACGGCTCGTAGATGATCTCGACGGCCTCGGCATGCCCGGTCCGGCCGGTGCCGACCGTCTCGTAGACGGCGGTGTCCTTGTCGCCGCCGGCATAGCCGGAGACGGCGCTGGTCACGCCCTTGACGTGCTGGAACAGGCCTTGCACGCCCCAGAAGCAGCCGCCGGCGAAGACCGCCTTGGCCGCGCCGGCGGCGGGTTTTTCGTCCACCGCCGGCGGCGGGATCACCACCGCCGCCTCGGCCGAGATTGCCGGCGTCTGCCACAAGGCGGCGCCGGCCGCCGCGAGCATCAGCGCCGCAAGCGCGCCCCTGGCCACGTTCATCAATCGTTTCGCGGCGGTTTTTTCAATGCCGGTCATCTCTGATCTCCCTGCATGAGTTTAAGACTATACGACAGATAGGTCCGTCGCGGTCTCACATTGCTGTGCGGCGCGTGCACCGGCCGCGCCCGGTTCCGGACGCGGCCTACTTGGCCGTCCCCATCGCGTCGCAGGTCTTGGTCGCCTCGTCCTTCTTCATCGCGTCGGTTTCCATGGCAGCCTTGTCCATGCAGTCCTTCATCTTTTCGGCCGCCATCGGATCCGCGGGCTTCATCGCGTCGGTCGCCGGCTTCATGGCGTCAATCGCCATCGCATCGGCCGGCTTCATCGCATCTTCGGCGCGCGCAACGCCGCCGGCAAAAAGCGCCGTCGAGCAAAGCGCCAAGGCAAGTGCCGGCAAGGTCAGGCGGGTGAGGTTGGTCATGATGGTCTCCCAGGGTTGGTGGCGCGCCGGAATGGCGATCACATCAGCTGTTCGCCGCTGCCTGGGCCTTCGTTACAGCCATCACCGCTTCGTGATCGGTCCTTCCCCTCCCACAAGGGGGAAGCCAAACGGCGTCACCCTACGCCTTCGAATTTCGAACCGTTGCCCACACAAAAACGCCGCCCGGGGCGGCCGGACGGCGTTGAAATCTGATGCTGTGCGGACCCGCGCCCCTTCTGGGCGCGCCGCGGTCGCCGGCCTATTGCGTAAGCACTGTTTGCGAAGGCCGCTGGTTGAAATCGCATTTGCCGGTCACGGTGTAGAAGAAGTCGGCGTTGGACACCGGAGCCGGTACGGGATTGCCGCCATCTTCCCAGGCCTGCTGGCTGGGTTGGCCGCACGGCACGGCGGTGAAGATGTCCACCAGTTTGCCGTTCGCGACTTCAACGCCGTCGACGTACAACCGATTCGATGTGTTCGCGTCGTTCGACTTGAGCTTGGGTGTTTGGGCCGACGGCACATCCATCTGCAGGTACAGCACATCCATCAGGCTGACGTCGATCACCGCGCCGGCGCCGTTCGCGGGATACATGGTGTTGGTGCAGGTGGTCAGGTATTTCTTGTTGCCGCTGGTCTGGGTGATCGCTCCAGTGGGCAGGTTGTTGAAATTCTGCACCGTCTTGGTCGTGCATTTTTGTTCCTGGACCTTCGTTTCCGTCGCTCCGTTGACCGTGTACACGGTGGACGTGCCGTAGCCTTTCGGATCACCAAAGTTGTTGTAGACATAGGTGATCTTCATCAGCGGGTTGGCCGCCGTCTCGCCGAATTTCGTGCCGTAGAGTCTCATCGTCTTGCCCCAATGGCCCGACACTTTGTCGATCTTGAACGTGGTCTGCACCAGCGCCGGCCGCTTGCGCACCGCCGACGCGACGCCGATCTGCACCGTGTCGACGTGGGCGATCTGCATGAAGTTCGTCGGCATGGCAAAGCTGGCCGAAGCATTGATGCTGGCGGTGCCGTCGGCAGCGACGACGAAGCTGTCGAGCTTGGCGATGCCTTGCCCGCTATTGGCCGTAAACGACTCCTGCAGTTTCACCTGACGGTCCGCCAGTGACGTGCTGGTTGGCAGCGTCGTGATCGACAGGGTCGCGGCATCGAGCGCATTCTGCATCGATCCCCTGGTCGCAACGGCTGAGTTGTAGTCGATTGAAAAGCCCAGAGCGGCACACATCGGGATAAGCATGATGGCGAGTATCGGCGCGAGGGAGCCGCTCTCGGAATTGAGAAAATGACGTCCAGATTGTAGCATTGCTTGGCCCCCATACGGTGACAGCTCGTGGCCTATCACGCAGGGCGCGGACTATGCTCTAATCTGATGGATCAAAGCTTAACGGTGTTGCGCCCCCCCGTCCGGCAGCGCAAACCTCAGCGATTGCCCCGGCCGCACGCCCGGCCGCTTGCCCGGGCAAGCTGCCCCTGCTAAAGCGCCCGACATGACCACGCCGATCAAGAACATCCGCAATTTCTCCATCGTCGCGCATATCGACCATGGCAAATCCACGCTTGCCGACCGGCTGATCCAGCTGACCGGCGGGCTGGAGCTGCGCGACATGAAGGAGCAGGTGCTGGACTCGATGGAAATCGAGCGCGAGCGCGGCATCACCATCAAGGCGCAGACGGTGCGGCTGAAATACCACGCCAGCAATGGCGAGGATTATATCCTCAATCTGATCGACACGCCCGGCCATGTCGACTTCGCCTATGAAGTGTCGCGGTCGCTGGCCGCCTGCGAGGGCTCGCTGCTGGTCGTCGATGCCTCGCAAGGCGTCGAGGCGCAGACATTGGCCAATGTCTATCAGGCCATCGACAACAACCACGAGATCGTCGTGGTGCTGAACAAAGTCGACCTGCCGGCCGCCGAGCCCGAGCGCATCCGCGAGCAGGTCGAGGAGGTGATCGGCATCGATGCCTCCAACGCCGTGCTGATCTCGGCCAAGACCGGCCTCGGCATTCCCGATGTGCTGGAGGCGATCGTCAACGATTTGCCGCCGCCGCGCGAGGGCGACATTGCTGCCCCGCTCAAGGCGATGCTGGTCGACAGCTGGTACGACGCCTATCTCGGCGTCATCGTGCTGGTCCGCATCATCGACGGCGTGCTGAAGAAGGGCCAGACCATTCGCATGATGGGCACCGGCGCCAAGTACCTGGTCGAGCGCACCGGCGTCTTCACGCCGGCCCGCATCAATGTCGACGAGCTCGGCCCCGGCGAGTTCGGCTTCTTCACCGGCTCGATCAAGGAAGTCGCCGACACCCGCGTCGGCGACACCATCACCGAGGACAAGCGCCAGACGGCACAGGCCCTGCCCGGCTTCAAGCCGGCGCAGCCGGTGGTGTTCTGCGGCCTGTTCCCGGTCGACGCCGCCGATTTCGAGGATCTGCGCGCCGCAGTCGGCAAGCTGCGCCTCAACGACGCTTCTTTCTCCTTTGAAATGGAAACCAGCGCCGCGCTCGGTTTCGGCTATCGCTGCGGCTTCCTCGGCCTGCTGCATCTGGAAATCATCCAGGAGCGGCTGGAGCGCGAGTTCAACCTCGACCTCATCGCCACGGCGCCGTCGGTCGTCTACCGGCTGCTGTTGAACGACGGCACGACCAAGGAATTGCACAACCCCGCCGACATGCCCGACGTGGTCAAGATATCGGCCATCGAGGAGCCGTGGATCCGCGCCACGATCCTGACGCCGGACGAGTATCTCGGCGGCATCCTAAAGCTCTGCCAGGACCGACGCGGCATCCAGGCCGACCTGTCCTATGTCGGCAAGCGCGCCATGCTGACCTACGACCTGCCGCTCAACGAGGTCGTCTTCGACTTTTACGACCGGCTGAAGTCGATCTCCAAGGGCTACGCCTCTTTCGACTATCATTTGACCGACTATCGCGAGGGCGACCTGGTTAAAATGTCGATCCTGGTCAACGAGGAGCCGGTCGACGCGCTGTCGATGCTGGTCCACCGCACGGCGGCAGAAAAGCGCGGCCGGCTGATGTGCGAGAAGCTGAAGGAACTGATCCCGAACCATCTGTTCAAGATCCCGATCCAGGCGGCAATCGGCGGCAAGGTCATCGCCCGCGAGACGATCTCGGCGCTGCGCAAGGACGTCACCGCCAAATGCTACGGCGGCGACGTCTCGCGCAAGCGCAAGCTGCTCGACAAGCAGAAAGAGGGCAAGAAGCGGATGCGCCAGTTCGGCAAGGTCGACATCCCGCAAGAGGCGTTTATCCAGGCGCTGAAGATGGGCGATTGAGAAGCCGTCCGCGCGAAGCTGAGGGGGATCAGGCTTCGTGGCCCAGCGCTCGCGGCTTTATCCGCCGGCGCGTATCGGCTAAGGGCGGGGAGCAAAATCCCGGATCCGCCAATGACCGCCAAATCCTCCCCCCTGTTCCTCGGCATCGACACCGGCGGCACCTATACCGATGCCGTGCTGTGGTCGGAAGCCGGCGGCGCTAACGGAAAGGTTCTGGCCAAGGCCAAGGCGCTGACCACCCGCCATGATCTGGCGGTCGGCATTTCGGGCGCCGTCGATGCGGTGCTGCAAAAAGCCGCCACCGATCCGGCAGCGATAAAACTGGTGTCGATGTCGACGACGCTTGCCACCAACGCGCTGGTCGAGGGCCAGGGCGGCCGCGTCGCGCTGGTGATGATCGGCTTTGCCGAGGGCGACCTTGCCCGCGACGGGCTGAAGACCGCGCTCGGCACCGACCCTGTGGTGTTCTGCCCCGGCGGCCACGATGTCCACGGCAATGCCGCAAAACTCGACCTGTCCGGGCTGGAGGCAGCGCTGCCGGAACTCGGCGCCTCGGTGTCCGGCTTTGCCGTCTGCGCCTATTTCGCCACCCGCAACCCGGCGCATGAGCTAAGCGCGCGGAACCTGATCCGCGACGTAACCGGCCTGCCGGTCACCGCCAGCCACGAGCTTTCGGCCAAGCTCGGCGGCCCACGCCGGGCGCTGACGACGCTGCTCAACGCCAGGCTGATCTCGATGATCGACCGGCTGGTGGCGGCGACCGAGGGCTTTCTTGCTGCGCGCGGCATCGCCGCTCCGCTGATGGTGGTGCGCGGCGACGGCGCCCTGGTCTCGGCCGCCTTCGCCCGCCAGCGGCCGATCGAGACGATTCTTTCAGGCCCGGCCGCCAGCCTTGTCGGCGCTCGCCACATGACCGGCCTCGACAATGCAGTCGTCTCCGACATCGGCGGCACCACCACCGACGTTGCCGTGCTCGACCAGGGCCGTCCCAGGCTTGACCCGGAAGGCGCCACCGTCGGCGGCTTCCGCACCATGGTCGAGGCGGTCGCCATGCGCACCTTTGGACTCGGCGGCGATTCCGAAGTGACGCTGGAGGATGGCGCGCTCAACCCAAGAATCCTGCTCGGGCCGCGCCGCCTGGTGCCGCTGGCGCTGGCCGGCATGATGCATGGCGAAGCGTTGACCGTCGAACTGGAACGCCAAATCCGCGCGGCCAACCCCAGCCGCATGGATGGCCGGCTGGCGGTCAGGACTGGCGTGCCGGAGCGGCTGGCTGCCGGCCTGACCGGCGCCGAGGCCAAGCTTTATGAACTGATCGGCGCGACGCCGCTCGCCGTCGACCGGCTTTTGACATCAAATGCCCAGAACGCCACCTTGAACCGGTTGGTGTCGCGCGGGCTGGTGCATGTCGCCGGCTTTACGCCGTCGGACGCCGCCCATGTGCTGGGCAAGCAGGCCAACTGGGATGCCGCCACGGCTCGGCTCGGCGCCGAGCTGTTCGCCCGCAAGCGCGACGGCCGCGGACAGGCGATCGCCGCCACGCCGGAGGCGATCTCGGAACGGGTGCTGACCACGCTGACCCGGCTGTCGGCGGAAGTCATCCTCGAAACCGCCTTTGCCGAGGACGGGCTGGATGGCGCGGCGACCGTGGCGCACGCGCTGGTGCAGCGCGCCGTCGATTCCCATCCCGGCATCGCACGGCTGAGCGTCGCGCTCGACCGCCCGGTCATCGGCCTCGGCGCCTCGGCGCCGCTGCATTATGCCGGGCTGCCACCGCTGGTCGGCCATGACTGCGTGGTGCCCGAAGATACCGATGTCGCCAATGCGCTCGGCGCCGTCGTCGGCCAGGTCAGGGTTTCGGCGGAGGCGCGCGTCAGCCAGCCCCAGGAAGGGCTGTTTCGCGTCGCCTCAGGCGAAAGCGTGCGCGACTTCAATGACGAGGCGGCGGCAATCGCGGCAGCGGAAACCGATGTCCGCGCCATTGCCGCCGGGCGGGCCAGGGACGCCGGCACCGACAGCGCCGAAATCGAGATCGCCAGCGAATTCCGCGTGTCGACCGTCGAGGGCCAGCGCATGTTTATCGAGGCGCATGTGGTGGCGGTGGCGTCGGGCAGGCCAAGGATCGCGGTATAGGGCGCCTTGTGGGAGAAGGGGGAGCCGCACCAGCCTGCGTCAACGCAAAGGGTGAGGCGCCATTCGAAATAGAAGCGAATTGCCCTACCTTCACCCTCAGCTGAATTGACCCTGCCACCTTGACATGTCAAAGGCCCGGCCAAAGCCTTTCGTCTGGAGAAGCCCCGATGACCGATCGCGTCGAAATCGCCGGATTGCGGATTGCCCGCGAGCTTTATGATTTCGTCGTGAACGAGGCGCTGCGGGGCACCGGCATTGCAGCCGACGCCTTGTGGACCGGCTTCTCCGCCATCGTGGATGATTTGGCGCCGAAGAACCGGGCTCTGCTCGCAAAGCGCGACGCGCTGCAAGGCCAGATCGACCACTGGTATCGCGACAATGGCGCGCCCAGCGACATGGAAGCCTACAAGGATTTCCTGAGGGAAATCGGCTATCTCGCGCCGGAAGGGCCGGCCTTCTCCGTCGCGACGGACAATGTCGACCCCGAGATCTCGGTGGTTGCAGGGCCGCAATTGGTGGTGCCGGTGATGAACGCGCGTTACGCACTGAATGCCGCCAATGCGCGCTGGGGCTCGCTCTATGATGCGCTCTACGGCACCGATGCCATTCCCGAGATCGACGGCGCCGAGAGGGGCGCCAGGTTCAATCCCGTGCGCGGCGCCAGGGTCATTGCCTGGGCGAAGGGTTTTCTCGACGAATCGGTCCCGCTGACGACCGGCAAATGGGCAGGGGTGAACGGGCTTGCCGTGGCCAACGGCATGCTGCGGCTGGGCGAGGGCGCCGGCGCCACCACGCTCGCCGATCCCAAACAGTTTGCCGGCTATCGCGGCGACGCCGATAATCCCGAAGCCGTCCTGCTCACCCGCAATGGCCTGCATGTCGAAATATCGATCGACCGCAGCAACCAGATCGGCAAGACCGATCCGGCCGGCATTGCCGACGTCGTGCTGGAATCGGCGCTGACCACCATTCAGGACTGCGAGGATTCGGTGGCGGCGGTCGATGCGCAGGACAAGGTTTTGGTCTACCGCAACTGGCTCGGCCTGATGAAGGGTGACCTTGCCGAGGAGATCACCAAGGGCGGCAGCACGTTTACGCGAAAACTCAATCCCGACCGGTCGTACACCGCGCCTGATGGGCGCGCGCTGTCCCTGCCCGGCCGCTCGATGATGCTGATCCGCAACGTCGGCCACCTCATGACCAATCCGGCGATAACGGACCGCGACGGCAACGAAGTGCCGGAAGGCATCATGGATGCGGCGATGACGGCGCTGATCGCGCTACACGATGTCGGCCCGAACGGCCGCCGGCTAAACTCGCGCGCGGGCTCGATGTATGTCGTAAAGCCCAAGATGCACGGCCCGGAAGAAGTTGCCTTCGCCGTCGAGATATTCGACCGAGTCGAGGCGCTGCTTGGCATGGCGAAAAACACCATCAAGATGGGCATTATGGACGAGGAGCGGCGCACCACCGTCAACCTCAAGGAGGCGATCCGCGCCGCCAAAGATCGCGTCGTCTTCATCAACACCGGTTTCCTCGACCGCACCGGCGACGAGATCCACACTTCGATGGAAGCCGGCCCGATGATCCGCAAGGGCGACATGAAGCAGGCCGTCTGGATTGCCGCCTACGAAGCCTGGAACGTCGACACCGGGCTGGAATGCGGGCTGGCCGGCCGCGCCCAGATCGGCAAGGGCATGTGGGCGATGCCCGATCTGATGGCGGCGATGCTGGCGGAAAAGATCGCCCATCCCAGGGCCGGCGCCAACACCGCCTGGGTGCCGTCTCCGACAGCGGCGACACTGCACGCCACCCATTACCACAAGGTCGACGTCCACGCAGTGCAGGCGGCGCTGAAGAGCCGCCCCAAGGCAAAGCTCGACGACATCTTGTCGGTGCCGGTAGAGGTGCGGCCGAACTGGTCGCCGGAGGAGGTCCAGAACGAACTCGACAACAACGCGCAAGGCATTCTGGGCTATGTCGTTCGTTGGATCGACCAGGGCGTCGGCTGCTCGAAAGTGCCTGACATCAATGACATAGGCCTGATGGAGGACCGCGCGACGCTGCGCATCTCCTCGCAGCACATCGCCAACTGGCTGCATCACGGCGTGTGCACCTCAGACCAGGTGATGGAGACGATGAAGCGCATGGCCGGCGTCGTCGACCGCCAGAACGCAGGCGATCCGCTCTACCGGCCGATGGCCCCTGACTTCGACAAGTCGATTGCCTTCCTGGCCGCCTGCGACCTCGTCTTCAAGGGCCGGGTCCAGCCCAACGGTTACACCGAGCCGGTGCTGCACGCGCGGCGGCTCGAGCTGAAGGCGAAGGAAGGCCCCTCGATAGCGCGTACAGAGTTCTAGTATAACCCGCCAGATATTAGCAATTACTAAAACGTCGTTGTCCCGGTGCACGCGATCTGCTACGATTCAACTACCGACAAACGGCTCTGGGAGGCCGTGCGTCCGACATCATGCACAAGATCAACTCAAAACCGGAGAACGGCCATGAAACGGCTTCTGACGGTCGCTGCCCTTGTGGCGGCGGGCAGTTTGGTTGCGATGCAAGGCGCAGCCGCCGATGACGCTGCGATGATCAAGAGCGCTGAATCCGCCGCACCCCCCGCTGTAGCAAGCGGCGCTGCGATCCACGCTATGGATGAGAAGGGTGCAATGCGCACACTGCGCGAGGGCACAAACGGCTTCTGGTGCATGCCGGACAACCCGGCCACACCTGGCCCGGATCCAATGTGTGGCGATGCCAACGCGATGGAATGGGCAATGGCGTGGATTGGAAAAAAGGAACCGCCCAAGGGCAAGGTCGGCTTCATGTATATGCTGGCCGGCGGCACCGACGGCAGCAACACCGATCCTTATGCGACGAAGCCCGAGGAAGGCAACAATTGGGTGGAGACCGGACCGCACGTGATGATCGTCAACGCAATGGATATGATGCAGGGCTATCCGGCGGACCCCAAACCTGACACGTCCAGGCCATATGTGATGTGGGCGGGCACTCCCTACGCACATCTCATGATCCCGGTTAAATAGCTGCCGCGGCGGGCCGGGCCGGTCACCCTCCCTCAAGGGATCCTCAAGGGGGAGGGGAACGTCACGCCGCCTGCGCCATTCGCTCCGAACTCATGCGGTACGAAATCGCCTCGGCCAGATGGATGCGGCCGACAGTCTCGCTGGCCTCGAGATCGGCCAATGTCCGCGCCACCTTCAGCACCCGGTGATAGGCCCGCGCCGAAAAGCCGAGCTTTTCACTGGCATCCCTGAGCAGCGACAGGCCTGATGCATTCGGCATCGCGATCTCCTCGATGACAGAGGGGGAGCAGTGCGCGTTGGTGGTGACGGAGGTCGCGCCGAGCCGCTCGAAACGTTCGCGCTGGGTTGTCCGCGCGCGGGCCACGCGCAGCGCCACATCGGCACTTTTCTCCGCCCGGTCCGGCCGGATCAGATCGCTGGCCGAGACCGCCGGCACCTCGATCCGGAGATCGATGCGGTCGAGCAGCGGGCCTGATATGCGCGCCTGGTAGTCGGTGCGGCAGCGGTCGCCGCGCAGGCAGCGATAGCCCGGCTCGCCGGCCATGCCGCAGCGGCACGGGTTCATCGCCGCGACCAGCTGGATGCGCGCCGGATAGGTGACGCGATGATTGGCGCGTGCGATCATGCAGTCGCCGGTCTCCAGCGGCTGGCGCAGCGCGTCGAGCGCCTGCGGCGAGAACTCGGGAAACTCGTCGAGGAACAGCACGCCGTGGTGGGCCAGCGAGGCCTCGCCCGGCCGCACGCGCAGGCCGCCGCCGACCAGCGCCGCCATCGAGGCCGAATGGTGCGGCGCGCGGAACGGCCGCCGGTCGGTCAGCTTGCCTTCACCAAGCTCGCCGGCCACCGAGGCGATCATCGAGACTTCGAGCAATTCCCTCGGCGCCAGCGGCGGCAGGATCGACGGCAGCCGCTGCGCCAGCATCGATTTTCCCGATCCTGGCGGACCGATCATCAACATGTTATGGCCGCCGGCCGCCGCCACTTCGAGTGCCCGCTTGGCGGTCTCCTGGCCCTTGATGTCGGCAAGATCCGGCAGGTCGCGCGCCGAGGCATGGATGCCGGCCTCCGGCCGCGACAGCACTTGCGTGCCGCGAAAATGATTGGCGATGGCGATCAGGCTGCGCGGCGCCAGAATGTCGAAATCCTTGCCGGCCCACGCCGCTTCCGGGCCGCAGGCGAAAGGGCAGATCAGGCCCTTGCCTTCGGCATTGGCGCCGATCGCCGCCGGAAGCGCGCCGGCCACCGCGGCGATGGTGCCGTCGAGCGACAGTTCGCCAAGCACGACATAGCCGGCCAGCATGTCGCCTGGAATGGCGCCAAGCGCCGCCATCAGGCCAAGCGCGATCGGCAAATCGTAATGGCTGCCTTCCTTGGGCAGATCGGCGGGCGCCAGATTGACGGTGACCTTCTTCGACGGCATCGACAGGCCCGATGCGTGCAGCGCCGCCTGCACCCGCTCCCGGCTTTCGGCCACCGCCTTGTCGCCGAGGCCGACGATGTGCATGTTGACCTTGCCCGGCGCGATCATCACCTGCACGTCGACCGGCACGGCCTCGATGCCCTGGAAAGCGACCGTGCGGACCCGCGCAACCATTTTTCTGCCCCCGGACATGGGCTCGCCCAAGCCCATGCGATCATGCCGCGAACGGCGTCATCCGAGACAACCACAGATTTTGCGCAAAGGCAAGAACATTACGGGAACAATCGAACGTTGTGCCTTGATGGCGTCGCATCGGCTACCGGCCGGAACACCGCCGTCCCGGCATGCAGGGCCGTTACTTGCGCTTGCCCTCAACCGCATCCCAGAACAGGCTGGCGATGTCGGCGCCGCCGAAGCGTTTTACCTCGCGCACGCCGGTCGGCGACGTCACGTTGATCTCGGTCATGTAGTCGCCGATCACGTCGATGCCGACGAGGATAAAACCGCGCTCCTTCAGCGACGGGCCGATGCGGGCGCAGATCTCGCGTTCGCGCTCCGTTAGTTCCGTTTTTTCGGCGCGGCCGCCGACATGAATGTTGGAGCGGGAATCATGCTCGGCCGGCACCCGGTTGATGGCGCCGACCGGCTCGCCGTCGATCAGGATGATGCGCTTGTCGCCGGCTCGCACCTCCTTCAGATAACGCTGGACGATATAGGGCTCGCGGAACATCTGGCCGAACATTTCGAGCAGCGAGGCGAGGTTGCGATCGGCCTCGTGCAGGTGGAAGATGCCGGCGCCGCCATTGCCGTAGAGCGGCTTGACGATGATGTCGCCGAACTCCCTGCGGAAGGCGGCAACCTCGTGGCTGTCCTTGGTGATCAGCGTTTCCGGCATCAGGTCGGGAAACTCGGTGACGAAGATCTTTTCCGGGCTGTTGCGCACCCAAGCCGGGTCATTGACCACCAGCGTCCTGGGATGGATGCACTCGAGCATATGCGTCGTGGTGATGTAGTTCATGTCGAACGGCGGGTCCTGCCTGAGCAGGACGACGTCCATCTCCGACAGGTCGGTCCGCACTTTCTCGCCGAGCGAATAGTGATTGCCCTTCTCGTCGCGGACCTGCATTTCCTCGACGCCGGCAAACACCTTGCCGTCGCGCAGCGACAGCCGGTCGGGCGTATAATGGAACAGCTGGTGGCCGCGTCGCTGCGCTTCCAGCGACAGCGCAAACGACGTGTCGCCGGCAATCGAGACGGTGGAGATGTGGTCCATCTGGACAGCGATTTTCAGAGGCATGGCGGATCTCCGGCGGATCGGATGGGCTGCTTGCCTGTACAGCTTCGCCCGTCATCTGCCAATCGCGACATTTGAGGATTGCCTTCGACGGCGCCTTGCGCGCCAAGGCAATCGGATCGCATTTCCCTGCCGGACATAGCCGGCCCGCGGCATAGCGGGGGCGTGATCGTCTTTTTGTCTGACATAAGCCTCGGGATTCGGTTTTTCGCACTTGCTCCCCCGACCGGGCTGGCTAGGATGCGCGCCGACTGAGCATGGGAGAAAAAAAGATGCCATCGGCGCGCTTTGCCGACCTTGAGGGCGCTTCGGTGCTGATTACCGGCGGCGGCTCCGGAATTGGCGCGGCGCTGACCGAGGGTTTTGCCCGCCAAGGGGCAAAAGTCGCCTTCATCGACATCGCCGCCGCCCCGAGCCTGGCGCTGGCCGACCGCATCGAAAAGGATCTCGGCCGCCGCCCCCTCTATCTCAGGACCGACATACGCGACGTCGAGGCGCTGCGGGCTTCGGCCGCCAGGGCGGCAGAGGCGCATGGCGACGTCACCGTGCTGGTCAACAATGCGGCACTTGACGATCGCCACGCGGTGGAAGACGTCACCGTGGAGTTCTGGGACAACAACCAGGCGGTCAACCTGCGCCCGCATTTCTTCTCCGCACAGGCGGTGGCGCCGGGCATGAAGCGCGCCGGCGGCGGCTCGATCATCAACTTCACGTCGACGTCGTTCCTGATCAATCACCCCGACATGCCGGCCTATACCGCCGCCAAGGCCGGGATCGTCGGCCTGACCAAGGGGCTTGCCGGCAAGCTCGGCGCCGACGGCATTCGCGTCAATGCGATCGCACCCGGCTGGGTGATCACCGAGCGGCAGAAGCAGCTCTGGGTCACCGAACAGGCGCTCGCCGCCCACGTGGCCAAGCAATGCATCAAGCAGGTGATGCAGCCGGAAGACATCGTCGGCACGGTGCTGTTCCTGGCGTCGGACGCTTCGCGCATGCTGACCGCGCAGATGCTGATCGTCGATGGGGGCTTCCTGTGAACTCAGCGAGCAACGTGCCTTCTGTGGCCGCCGTCGACTGGGGCACCACCCGTCTCAGGGTCTGGCTGGTCGATGAGGCCGGAAATGTCCTCGCCGAGCGTCGCGGCGACGACGGGCTGATCACCGCGCAGGCGGCCGGGTTTTCGACCATCCTCGAAGGACATCTGGCGGCGATGGGCGCGCCGAAAGCGATGCCCGTGATCATCTGCGGCATGGCCGGCTCGCGCCAGGGCTGGCTGGAGGCGCCCTATGTCAGCGTGCCGGCGCCGATTGGCGCCATCCTTGCCGGTGCTGCGCGCGTTCCGGGCCAGCGCCGGGACATCCGCATCGTGCCGGGCCTTGCCCAGCGCCAGGCCGACGCGCCCGATGTCATGCGCGGCGAGGAAACGCAGCTTGCCGGCGCCGGTTTGCCGGCAAAAGGCCGCCATCTCGTCTGCATGCCCGGCACCCACTCCAAATGGGTGCTGGTCGAGGACGGCGCCGTTGCCGGTTTTGGCACCTGGCCGACCGGCGAGCTGTTTTCGGTGCTGGCGGCGCACTCGATCCTGCGCCATTCGCTGGGCGAGCAGCCCAAGCCGGTTGCACCAGGCAATCCGTTTTTCCAGCGGTGGTGCGAGATCGCGCTTTCCGAGGGCGGCGATGTCACATCGAGGCTGTTCTCGATCCGCGCTGCGGGCCTTTTGCAGGACCTGAAGGCCGACGATGCCGCTGCTTGCCTGTCCGGCCTGCTGATCGGCGGCGAGATCGCCTCGGCCAGCCGCCGCTATCGAAAAGGCGCGGCGTCGATCGTTCTGGTCGCTTCCGGCGCGCTCGGCGCGCTCTACACTGAGGCGCTCGGCCTTGCCGGACTTGCGGTGAGAGCCGTCGATGCCGACGAGGCGGTGCGTGCCGGCCTGATCGAGGCGGCGCGCAAAAATGGCATGATTGCTGGAAGCGGAGTTGCCGCATGACCGAAACTGCATCGTTTCCGAAGCTCGAGCGCGGGCTTGTCGCCATTCTGCGCGGCCTCAGGCCGGACGAGGCGGTGGCCGTCGGCCGGGCGATCTTCGAGGCCGGCATCGAAGCGATCGAAGTGCCGCTCAATTCGCCGGACCCGTTTGTCTCCATCGCAAAGATCGTGGAGGCGCTGCCGGCGACGGCACTGGTCGGCGCCGGCACTGTGTTGACCGCAGCCGATGTCGACGGATTGGAGAAGGCCGGCGGGCGGCTGCTGGTCAGCCCCAACATCGATGCCGAGGTCATGGGTCGCGCCATGAATTACGGCATGGTGACGATGCCCGGTGTGTTCACGCCGACCGAAGCCTTCCAGGCCATCCGGCTCGGCGCCTCGGCGCTGAAATTCTTCCCAGCCAGCGTGCTCGGCGCGGCCGGGATCGCGGCGATGCGCGCCGTTTTGCCGGCTGAGACGCTGGTCGGCGCGGTCGGCGGCGTGTCGGAGAAGGACTTTGCCGGCTACAAGGCGGCCGGTGTCAGCGTCTTCGGCCTCGGCTCCAGCCTGTTCAAGCCTGGTATGAGCGTCGACGAGGTGGCAACGCGGGCGCAGGCCGCAGTCGCGGCCTGGGACGCAGCGTTTGGAGCAGCGCCATGAGCGAAGCCATCGGTTCGGTTTTTTCCGACCATGTCTGTCAACTCGGCGAAGGCCCGAGCTATGACCCCGCCACCGAAACGCTCTACTGGTTCGACATCGTCAACGGCCAACTTCTGGGAAAGCCCCTGTCCGGCGGTGCCGTCAAAATCCACGAGCTTGGCCAAATGGCCAGCGCGATCGCCGTCGTCGACGACAAAAGACAGTTGATCGCCACCGAAACCGGCCTGCATGTCCGCGACGTGGCGACCGGCAAAATGACGCTGCATACGGCCATCGAGGCCGACAATCCGGCGACGCGCTCGAACGATTCGCGCGTCCATCCCTGCGGCGCCTTTTGGGTCGGCACGATGGGCAAGGGCGAGGCAAAGGCCGCTGGCTCGATCTACTGGTTCTTCAGGGGTGAATTGCGCCGGCTCTATTCAGACATCACGGTGTCGAACTCGATCTGTTTTTCCGAAGATGGAACCGTTGCCCATTACACCGATACCAGCACCGGCCTGTTGATGCGCGTCGGCTGCGATCCGGCGACCGGCCTGCCGGCTGGCGAGCCAAAAATCTTCGTCGATCACCGCAAGGCCAAGGGCTATATCGACGGTTCGGTGCTCGATCGCGACGGTGTCCTGTGGAACGCCTGCTGGGGCGGCAGCGTCGTTGAAGCCTACGGGCCTGACGGCAAGCTCATCCGTTCGGTCGCGATGCCGGTGACGCAGCCGTCCTGCCCGGCCTTTGTCGGCAGGAATGCCGACCGGCTGGCGGTCACCTCCGCCTGGTCGGGCAAGGATAAGAAACAGCGCCTGCTGGACCCGCAAGCCGGCATGACGTTTCTGCTCGACATTCCGGTCAACGGCCGCTTCGAGCCGCGCGTGCTGATTGGCTAGGCTGACGTCGATTTCGCG
The DNA here is from genome assembly GCF_055811575.1 of Mesorhizobium sp. WSM4815. NCBI lineage: Bacteria > Pseudomonadati > Pseudomonadota > Alphaproteobacteria > Hyphomicrobiales > Phyllobacteriaceae > Mesorhizobium > Mesorhizobium sp. WSM4815. Next base: position 79,155 of record NZ_JBVVQS010000102.1, read on the forward strand.
AAAGCCTGATACATCCGCCATGCGATGGTAGGCAGTCGCGCTGCCAGGCCCGTTCATCGCCAGGAATCGTTGTGATGCCATGTCAAGCCGCAGGCCGAAGCTGATCCTAGTCTACGAGCCGGAAAACGCCTGCTTCGAGCGGCTGGTTGCTGATGGCCACGTGCCGGGGCGCGCCGCCGAAATCGCCTCCTATCTGGCGCAATCGACCGACATCGCCCCCGAGTTCGACGCGCTGGCCGCAGCCTGCCAGACGCGCGGCCTGTCCTTCGCGCCGGTGGCGCTCGACGATGGCGCAAATCTGCTTGCCGGTGAGGATCCGAAGACGACGCTGGTGTGGACGCTGACCGACGGCATCGCCTATTTCCGTGGCGGTGCGGCGCCGGCGCTGGCAAGCCTGAACGGCCTAAAGCTGCTCGGCGCCGATGATGCGCTGTTCGCGCTCTGCCAGGACAAGTTCCGCTCCGGTGCCGTGCTCGGCGCACTCGGCCTGCCGGTGCCGCAATCCGGTTTGGCACGCGACGGACGCTGGCTGGTTGAGCCACCGGCTTCGCCAGTAGGCTGGTTCGTCAAGCCGAACCGGCTCGGCGCCAAGATTGGCATCTGGCCGGATTCGCGCAGCAGAGATCTCGGCCACGCGCTTGAGCTTAGCCGGCGCGTCTTCGCCGCCTATCGCGACGATGTCGTCGTGCAGCCCTACGTCACCGGGCGCAATGCGCGCGCCAGTTTTCTCGGTCTGAAGCCGGACACCGGCGTCGAAGCGCTCGGCATCGTCTTTGTCGAGTCGGGAAGTGATTTCCAGACAATGGAAGACAGCCTGGCGCTCTACGGCGACACCGGCGAGGCTGCCAGGGCGGCGGGAACATATGCCGAGCCGGTGCTGCTGCCGGTTGCCGCCAGCCAGCCGCGAGCCGATGCAAGGATCCGACGGATCGCGCAAAGCCTGATCGCCGGGCTTGGCCTGCGGGATGTGTTTTCCGTTGATTTCCGGATCGAAGCCGACGACAGCATCCACCTCATCGAGTTCGAGGTCTGCCCGGGCCTGCCTTGCTTCGATTTCCGCGCCTATTGCCGCACGCAATGGCAGATGGGCCTCGCCGATGCGATGGCCGCGACCGCCGCGAGCCGTTTTTTCGCCTCGCCCACGAAATGAGCAGCGCCCGCGTACGCAGCCGTGCCGACGGGCCAGGACCGTGCCTCGACAAACGGCTTGCGTTCCGACATTTCACTTAATAGGGTGTTAAGTGAAGGAGGCGCTCGGTGAAAGTCGACCCTGCGACATCCCCGGAGGTAGCCGCGCTGGCGACGACGGAAGCCGGCAAGGCCAAGCATGTCGGCGGCCGGATCAAGGCCATTCGCATGGCCCGACGCATTTCGCTTCGCCAGCTGGCCGACATGGTCGGCACGACGGCGAGCTTCATCAGCCAGCTCGAGCGCAATCTGAGCGGCGCCAGCGCCAGCACCTTGATGCGGATCGCGGCAGCCTTGGATCTCGGCATCAACGAATTGTTCGAGCAGACCGAAGGCGGGTTACACAAGGTGCTTACCAGGGCCGACCGCCCCTTGCTGCCGATCAGCCACGGTTGCCGAAAGACGCTGCTGTCGCGGCGGCCGATCCATGAATTCGAGGTTTATTCGGGGGAGTTCGACGTCGGCGGCTCGACCGGCGACGAAGCTTACACGCATGGCGGCAAGCACGAGATGTTCGTCGTCCTGAAGGGCACAGTCGAGCTGACGCTGGCAGACGAACGCTTCGTCATGAACGAAGGCGACAGCATCGAATACGCAACCTCGACGCCGCATCGTACAGAGAATGTCGGCAAGACGCCGGCGCAGGTGCTCTGGATCATCGCGCCCCCGACCAGTGGCGCGGCGGAACTCAATCGATACACGCCCGGACAAGGCTCGCAACCGGACGGACCGAAGTAATGCGGGTGCACATAAATGGGAGATAAAACATGAAAACCAGGATCGGACAGGCGGCCGCGCTCGGGCTGCTGATGATCACCACAGCAGCGCTTGCGCAGAGCAAGCCGGTGGCGGGCGAGGTGGCAGAGGGCTCGCTCAAGGGCAAGACGTTCACCTTCGTCTCGTATGGAGGCATTTATCAGGATGGTCAGATCGCAGCGCTGAAAGAGTTCGTCGACAAATCAGGCGTGACGCTGCTCAGCGACGGGCCAACCGAGATCTCGAAATTGCAGGCGCAGGTCGAGTCCGGCAATGTCACCTGGGACGTTGTCGATACCGGCGATTTTCCGCCCTACGTCTATTGCGGCAAGCTGTTCCAGAAGCTGGACTTCTCAAAGATCGATACGTCCAACATTCCGGAGGGCCAGATCAGCGAATGCAGCGTGCCGGCCATGAACTATGGCGTGGTGCTGATGTACAACACCGAAAAGTACAAGGATAACCCGCCCAAGAGCTGGAACGATTTCTTCGACATCGAGAAATTCCCGGGCTCGCGCGCCCTGGAGGGCAGCGGCGATCTGTCCGGCGGCATGATCGAGCAGGCACTGCTCGCCGCCGGTGGGTCGGTCGAAAACATGACCGTGGCCGATATCGACAAGGCTATCGAGAAGGTGAAATCGCTTGGCCCGGACACGATCTTCTGGAAGACCGGCGCCGATTCCCAGCAGCTCGCCGAATCCGGCGAAGCCGACATGATCGCGATGTGGACCGGACGTGCCATGACCGCTGTGAAGAACGGCGCGAAGTACACGCCGGCGTGGCAGGACTGGCTGGTGGTGATGGATCAGATGACCATTCCGATGGGCGTCAAGGACCCCGACGCGGCGCATGCGCTGATCAACGCCTACCTCGGCAAGAGCGCGCAGGAGACGCTTGCAAAAACCACCTCGTATACCCCGATCCACAAGGACGCGAAGCCCGAAGTGGACGAGATCACCGCGGCGTTCATGACCAACACGCCGGACAAGCTGAAGCTTGGCTATCAGCAGAACATCAAGTTCTGGGTGGAGAACTTCGAGGTGGCGAACGAAAAGTGGAATGGGTTGATGGCCGGCAATTAGGTCCGCCGCCGTGGCAACGAGAGCAATCGACAGCCGGGACACTGTTCCGGCTGTCACGGCAGACGGCCGGCGGCGCTGGTTTCGTGGACAGGCTTTCTGGCTCGTCGCGCCGGCGCTGCTGCTGCTCGTCATCTGCCTGGGCCTGCCGCTCGCCATCGTGACCTTGCGCAGCTTTTCCGAGCCGCAATGGGGATGGCAGAACTATGCCTGGTTCTTCGGCACACCGGTCAATCTGACGGTGCTTCAGCGGACCTTCGCGATCTCCGCCTGGGTGACGCTGGTATGTCTCATCGCCGGCTATCCCTATGCCTATGTGATGACCGCGGTCGGACCCAGGATGCGGCTCGTCCTCATCCTGTGCGTGCTGGTGCCGTTCTGGGTGAGCGGCGTGGTGCGCACTCTGGCATGGGTCGTCCTGCTGCAGGATTCCGGCGTGATCAACTCCGTCATCAGGGCAGTCGGCCTCAGCCCGGTCAAGCTGATCCGCACGCAGACAGGCGTGGTGATCGGCATGGCGCAGGTGCTGTTGCCGTTCATGATCCTGCCGCTCTATTCGGTGATGAAGACGATCGACCTGCGGCTCATGCAGGCGGCACGGAGCCTCGGCGCGAGCCCGGCGCGCGCCTTTGCCCAGGTCTATCTGCCGCTCTCGCTTCCGGGCGTCTACGCGGGCGCCATCATCGTCTTCATTCTTGCACTCGGCTTCTACATCACCCCGGCGCTGCTCGGTGGTCCGCGATCGACCATGCTCTCGACCCTGATCCAGAACCAGGTGCTCAGCCTGCTCAACTGGGGCCGCGGCGGTGCGATGGGTGTGGTGCTGTTGATCGCGACCTTCGTCCTACTCGCGCTCGCAGCGCCGCTGTCGCGTCAACCGCACAAGACGGGCTCGAGGCGCTGATGAAACAGCCCGGTCGAATCCTGCTCGGTCTGTACTGCCTGCTGGTAGCGGTCTGGCTGGTCGCACCGACAATCGTTGTCGTGCCGATGTCGTTCAACGACAAGAAGTCGCTGGCCTTTCCGCCATCCGGCTTTTCCTGGCAGTGGTACCAGAACTTTTTCACCAACCCCGAATGGTCGGCGAGCCTGATCGGCTCGCTCAAGGTAGCCGTCGTCACGGCGCTGTTCGCCACCGTCATCGGCACGCTGGCGGCATTCGGCCTCGATCGCATGAAAAGTCGCATCAGCGGCGTGCTGCGCGCGCTGCTGATCACGCCAATGGTCGTGCCGGGGGTGGTGCTTGCCGTCGGAATTTACGCGGTCTATCTCGATACGCGGTTGGTCGGCACCATGACCGGCTTTGTGCTGGCCCACACGATGCTCGCCGTTCCTTTCGTCATCATCGCCGTCTCCGCCAGCCTGGAAGTCTTCGACAAACGGCTTGAGACTGCTGCGGCCAGCCTCGGCGCGACCCGGCTGACGGCGTTCAGGACGGTGACCTTGCCGCTGATCGCGCCGGGCATCCTGTCGGGACTGCTGTTTGCGTTCGTGACCTCATTCGACGAGATCATCGTCGCGCTGTTCATCACCAGCCCGTATCTGAAGACACTGCCGGTCCAGATATTCTCGAGCATCACCCGGGATGCCGACCCCACCGTTGCGGCAGTGGGCACGCTGCTCTTCATCGTGACGTCGCTAGTGATCGGGGCGGGGCTGCTGATCGGTTCGAGACAGGGAAAACGTTGACATGGCCTCACCATCGACCCGCGGCGCAGCCATAGATCTCAAATCCGTCAGCAAACACTATGGCAGCTTCATCGCCCTCGACAAGGTCTCGCTGCGCATCGAGCCGGGGGAGTTCATGACGCTGCTCGGACCCAGCGGTTCGGGCAAGACGACCACACTCAACGTCATCGCCGGCTTCACCGAAGTCAGCTCGGGTTCGCTTGATGTCGGCGGCAAAAGCGTCATCGGCGTACCGGCGCACAAACGCAATATCGGCGTCGTCTTCCAGCACTACGCGCTGTTCCCGCATATGACGGTGAGCAGGAACGTCGCATATCCGCTGACCCTGCGCGGCATCGCCAATCCCGATCGCGCGGCCCGGGTGCGCAAGGCGCTGGACATGGTGAGGATGGCCGATTTCGGCCACCGCTTCCCCAGCGAGCTCTCCGGCGGACAGCAGCAGCGCGTCGCGCTGGCGCGTGCCATCGTATTCGACCCGCCGCTGCTCTTGATGGACGAGCCGCTCGGCGCACTCGACAAGAAGCTGCGTGAATGGCTGCAGCTCGAGATCAAACGGATCCACCGCGAACTGGGCACCACCTTCGTCTACGTCACGCACGATCAGGAGGAGGCCCTGGTCCTCTCGGACCGCATCGCCGTGTTCAACCAGGGACGCATCGAGCAGATCGGCACCGGTCGCCAACTCTACGACGAGCCCGAGACGTTGTTCGTCGGAAAGTTCGTCGGCGACTCGACGATACTGCGTGGTGCAGCCTCCACCTCCGGCAACGAGACCGCCATCGACGTAGCCGGACGGAACGTGGCCGCCGCCAAACGCCTTGCCGACGGCGCCAAGCCGGTGATGCTGCTGCGGCCGGAGAAGCTGAGCCTCGCCAGGCGGGGAAAGGGCGGACAAGATCGAAACACCCTGCCCGGGCGCATCGGCGAGGCCATCTATCTCGGATCTGGCTCCAAATACGAGGTCGTGCTGGCCGACACCTCGAAGGCGATCGTGCGCTCGACGCTGGAGGCCGAGACCTTCGCCATCGGCGACGAGGTCGACCTCGTATTCGCGGGCAGCGACGTGAAGCTGCTGGCCGACGACGAAAACGCCGATTTCACGCTGACCTAAAATCCTGTCTGGGAAATCGCGACAATGGACGTGAAGAAGAACGGCGACGTTTCATTCTGGTATGCCGACATCGGCGGGGTGCCCGGCTATCGGCCGCCGCTGCAGGGCGATATCGTGGCCGACGTCTGCATCGTCGGGGCCGGCTACACCGGCCTTTGGATCGCCTATTATCTGAAGCAGGCAGCCCCGCATCTCAATATTGTCGTCATCGAGAAGGAGTTCGCCGGCTTCGGTGCTTCGGGGCGCAATGGCGGCTGGCTGTCCGGCGGGTTCTCTTGGTCGCGCGAAAAATATGAGGAGGCAACCTCGCGCGCTGCAGTTATCGCCATGCAGGCGGCAATGACGGGCACGGTGAACGAGATCATATCGGTTGCGGAAGCTGAAGGCATCGACGCTGACATTCGTCGCACCGACGAACTGCTGGTCGCAACCAACGAGGCGCAGGAGCAGCGCGCCAAGGCGATGTATGCCCATGCCAGATCCTGGGCGCTGACCGACGAGCGCGTCGGGTATATCGATGCAGCCGAGATGCGTCGGCGCATAGCGGTGCACAACGCCCGCGGCGCCTTCGTCATCAAGAAGGTTGCGCGGATTCAGCCGGCAAAGCTGGTGCAGGGGCTCGCCAGGGCAGTGGAGCGGCTCGGCGTCCCGATCTACGAACAGACGACCGTGCTGTCGATCGAGAAGGGCACGGTCGCAACCAACCGGGGCGTGGTGCGAGCCGAAAAGATCGTGCGGGCGACCGAGGGCTTTACCGCGGGAATCGCCGGCCACGAAAGACTGTGGTTGGCGCTCAACAGCGCCATCGTGGTCACCGAGCCGCTTTCCGACAAGCTGTGGAGCGAAATCGGCTGGGATGGCTACGAGGTGCTCGGCGACGCCGCGCACACTTACTGCTACGCCCAGCGCACCCGGGAAGGACGCATTGCCATGGGCGGGCGCGGGGTGCCCTATCGGTTCGGCTCGAAGACCGACGTTCGAGGCGTCACCCAGCAGGCGACGATCGACAAGCTGCATAAAATCCTGACGACGCTTCTGCCGCAGACCAAGGGACTCAAGCTCGACCACGCGTGGTGTGGAACGCTGGGCGTGCCGCGCGACTGGTGCACGACGGTGGGCTTTGACAGGCACACCGGAATAGGCTGGGCCGGCGGTTATGTCGGCCTCGGCGTTTCCACCTCGAACCTCTCAGGGCGCACTCTGCGCGATCTGCTGCTGGGCAACGACACCGAGTTGACGCGGCTTCCCTGGGTCAATCGAACCGTGCGCAAGTGGGAGCCAGAGCCGCTGCGCTGGCTTGGCGTCCATTCGATGTATCAGCTCTATCGAATTGCCGACGAGCGGGAAGCAAAGGGGCTGCCGCGCACGTCGCGGCTGGCCGCCCTGGCCGATCGCATCACCGGGCACTGACCCGCATCACTTCGAGGATTTAGCAATGATCGACTTCAAGACCTTCGCCCACCTGGCGCATATCGACCTCGGTGAGCCCCAGCCGAAGCCCACCTCGCTGGAAGGCGATCAGATGGAAGCAGCCAACACGCTTTGGACTTCGGAGGATGGCAAGATCGAAGTCGGTGTCTGGGAATGTTCGCAAGGCCGGTTCACCGCGCGCCGTGAGACGAATTCCGAGATTTGCCACATCGTGTCCGGCCGCGTGACGCTGCACGGTCCTGGTGGCGCAGCCAAAGATGTCGGACCCGGCGAATTGCTCGTCCTGCCGCTTGGCTGGGAGGGCGAATGGACCATCCATGAGAAAACGCGCAAGCTTTACATCCTGCATTCGATCTGAACGCCGCGGGCACGTTCGCGACGGTACGGCAGTGGCCGCTGAACTAAACTAGACCCCTTCGACCAGCACGATCTCGCCGTCGGCCACCTTCTGCCGGATCGCGACGGCGCGCTGGTATTCGGGCGAGCGATAGCAATCGTGCGCCGCAGCCAATGACGGAAACTCGATGATCACGTTGCGGTCGCGGCCCGGCCCTTCTGCTTTTTCATGCGCACCGCCTCGCGCCAGGAAAACCCCGCCGAAACGATCGAAAGCCGGTTTGGCGGCAGTGACATAGTCCTTGTAACCTTCCGCATCGCGCACATCGACGCGGGCGATCCAGTATCCCTTCGGCATGCTTGTTCTCCGAATTGTTAGGCCGAGCGCATTTCGTCAAGAATTGCTTCCGCGACCGCTCGCCTGTCGGCGGCGCTGACGATCGGCCGGCCGACGACGAGATGGCTGGAGCCGTTGCGGATCGCCTGCGCCGGCGTGACGACGCGTTTCTGGTCGCCATGGTCGCTGCCCTTGGGCCGTATCCCCGGCGTGACGACGGCCATGTTGGGGCCGACGATCCGGCGCACCGCTTCCGCTTCCTCGGCCGAGCAGACGATGCCGCCCATGCCGGCGTGCAGCGCCTGCTCGGAGCGCCTCAGCACCAGCGTATGCGGGTCATGCTCATAGCCGGCGTCGATCACGTCCTGCTCGTCCATCGAGGTCAGCACGGTGACGGCAAGCAGGCAGAGATCGCTGCCCCTGGCGGCCGCGACCGCTGCCTTCATCGTCTTCGGATAGGCGTGCAGCGTCAGCATGGTCATGCCCATCCTGGCAATGGCCTCGACGCCCTTGGCCACCGTGTTGTCGATGTCGAGCAGCTTCATGTCGAGGAAGATCCTGGTGCCGCCGCTGGCGAGCTCGCGGGCGAAGTCGAGGCCGCCGGCGAAGGCGAGCTGATAGCCAATCTTGTAGAAGGAGACGACCCCGTCGAGCTCGCGCACCACCGTCTCGGCGTCCTTCAGCGTCGGCACGTCGAGGCCGACGATCAGTCTGTCTTGCATGGTGCTGGCGCGCTCCTGGATCACGCCTCGATCCGCGTCGACAGCAGGCGCGAGGTTTCGATCAGCGTGCGGCATAGGTGCTCCATCGATCTGTGCAGTCGCTCGTCCCTGAAATTCCCGTCCTCGTCGAAGGCGTTGCCGCCCTCCGGGACAGAGCACTCCGGCGTCACCACCTCCATCTGGCAGCGCACCAGCACGGCGCGCAGATGGTTGATGCAGCGTACCCCGGCGAAATGTCCTTTGGAAGACGAACAAATGCCGGCGGGCTTGCCGGTGAACGGCCTGAACGACCGCCCGTCATCCGTGCGCACCAGGCTCACCCAATCGATGGTATTCTTGAGCAGCGGCGGGATCGAGCCGTTATATTCGGGCGTCGCGATCAGCAGCCCGTCATGGGCCGCGATTTGCCGGGCAAGCTTGATGGCGTTCTCGGGAATGCCTTTCTCCTTTTCCAGGTCCTCGTCGAGGATCGGCAGCGGATAGTCGGCAAGCGAGATGCGGGTCACCTCGGCACCATGCAGGGCGAGTTCCTTCTGCGCCACATCGGCGGTCCTGCCGCTGTAGGCGCCAGAGCGAATCGAACCGGCGAAGACGAGAATTTTCGCGATCACTGCCATCGGGCCCCCTTGTTCCCGGACAGGTACAGCCAGGGATCTGTCAAATCAACGCCAACTTCGTCATCCCTGGGCGGAGCAGGAGCGAAGCTCCGTCGCGGAGATCCTGGGATCCATTCCGCGACCTTGGTCGCGGAGTGCCGCGGAGCAGAATTCTGTACCGCTGCGGTGCTCAGATGTCCCGGCATGGATTCTCGGGTCTGGGCTGCGTCGCTACGCTCCCGTGGATGACGAAGTGACGCGCGTTTCCACTAATCGCCGAACAGATTTGCGCGGAAAAGCTAATGCGCCCCGCGCCGGTAGATCCACAGCTGCGTTGGCGGGATGTTGCGGATGACGAAATGGAAATGCTCGACCGTGTAGTCGCCGCGGCCGGGCGGGATCGGCGACAGCGGGCCGTAGGTCAGCTGCACGACCGGGCGGCCTGTCGGGATGCGGTCGAGAAGGCTTTCGACGTAGGCGACGCGCTGTTCGACCGGGAAATTGAGCAATGGCACGCCGGAGATGACCGAATCGAAGGTCAGGCCGCTCTTGTCGCCGAGCGTCGCATCGAGATTGAAGGCATCGCCCTCGATGACGTTGACGCCGGGATAGAACTGGCGCAGATGGCGCACGAAATCGGGGGAGTATTCGACTGCGTAGAGATTTTCAGGCTTTACGCCGTGGGCGAGGATGGCTCGGGTGATGACACCGGTGCCGGGCCCGACTTCGAGCACCGGCAGGCCCGAGTTCGGGTTGACGACGGAGGCCATCTTGCGGGCCGTGATGGAACTGGTCGGCACGATCGAACCGACCGCCTTCGGCTTGTCGATCCAGCCCTTGAAGAACTTCAGTTCGTCGTCGAACTTCTCTGCCAGCGTCTTTCGCAGTCCGGGACCATGTGCCATGCAAGTTCTCCTGAACGGTCCCCCGAGTGGCTACTTAGCAGCTACGGGCTTCAAGGCAAGGCGGTCGCCGGTATAAGGTGTTGATGACGCTAGGGGAGCTTCCGCTCGGCTGTATTCTACATCCGATCGGCGAGAGTCGCCATCAGCGCTCGCTGAAGGTCTCGAAAAAGTCCTTCATGCGGGCGAAAAAGCCGCTCGACTGCGGCGAATTATCCTTCGAGGAAAGCTGCTCGAACTCCTCCAGCAGCTCGCGCTGGCGGCGGGACAGGTTCTGCGGCGTCTCGACAGCGGTCTGGATGTAGAGATCGCCGACATTGTGCTGGCGCAGCACCGGCATGCCCTTGCCCTTGAGGCGGAACTGACGGCCGTTCTGGGTGCCTTCCGGCACCTTGACCTTCGTCTGGGTGCCGTCCAGCGTCGTCACCTCGAAGGAACCGCCAAGGGCAGCCGTCGTCATTGAGATCGGCACCTTGCAGTAGAGATCGGCGCCGTCGCGCTGGAAGAATTCGTGCGGCTTGACCGCCAGGAAAATATATAGATCGCCCGACGGGCCGCCGCGCAGGCCGGCCTCGCCCTCATTGGCGAGGCGGATGCGGGTGCCGTCCTCAATGCCGGCCGGGATGTTGACCGACAGCGAGCGCTCCTCGGTGACGCGGCCCTGGCCGGCGCATTTCGCGCACGGCTCCTTGATGGTCTGGCCACGTCCCTGGCATTGCGGGCAGGTGCGCTCGATCGAGAAGAAGCCTTGCGTGGCGCGCACCTTGCCGTGGCCGTTGCACATCGAGCAGGTGACGGGCTGGGTGCCGGGCTTGGCGCCGCTGCCGGAGCATTCCATACAGGAGATCGATGCCGGCACGTGGATCTGCGCCGTCTTGCCGGCAAACGCCTCCTCCAGCGTGATTTCCATATTGTAGCGCAGGTCTGCACCGCGCTCGCGTCCGCCTGACGAACGGCGCTGACGCCCGCCCATCATGTCGCCGAAAATATCCTCGAAGATGTCGGCGAAACCGCCGGCGCCGAAGCCGTGTGCGCCGCCGTTCATGCCGCCCTGTTCGAAGGCGGCGTGGCCGAAACGGTCGTAGGCCGCCCGCTTCTGCGGATCCTTCAACGTCTCGTAGGCTTCGTTGATTTCCTTGAACTTGTGCTCGCAGGCATGATCGCCGGGATTGCGATCGGGGTGGAACTGCATGGCCAGCTTGCGGAAAGCGCTCTTGAGCTCCTTCTCGTCGGCCCCCTTTTGCACGCCCAGCGTTTCGTAGAAATCAGCTTTCATCTTTTCCCGCAGTCCGGATATTCAACGTCTTGAAGCACTTTGCGTCGTTCGCCGGCACGCTGTTCCGATTTAGGTGCGATGGAGCCGGGATGCCAGTGTTGACACGGGCTTGCCCGCACTTTTTCGATCAGGCACGCACTTTTTCGGCCAGAGTGGCAAAAAAGCCCGGCTTTACGCCGGGCTTTACTACAGCGCCGCGCGTCCTGTTGGACACGCAAAGGACGCTATAGCACTTTGATTTTTGCGCATGATCCTTTCCGGAAATCGATTCCGATTTCGTGGTCATGCGCCTAAACCTGCCGGCAGGCCGCTTAGGCCGACTTCTTCTTGTCGTCGTCCTCGTTGATTTCCTCGAAGTCGGCGTCGACCACGTCGCTGTCCTTGGCGGCGTCCGCCTTGGCGTCAGCTTCCGCAGCTTCCTTCTGCGAAGCCTCATACATGGCCTGGCCGAGCTTCATCGAGGTTTCGGCGAGCGCCTGCGTCTTGGCTTCGATCTCGGCGGCGTCGTCGCCTTCGGCAGCGGTCTTCAGCGCCGCGATCGCATCGGCGATCGCCGTGCGGTCGGCCTCGGAAACCTTCTCGCCATATTCCTTCAGCGACTTTTCCGAGGAATGCACCAGCGCCTCGGCCTGGTTGCGGGCCTCGACCAACGCGCGCCGCTTCTTGTCGGCCTCGGCATTGGCTTCGGCGTCCTTCACCATCTTCTCGATGTCGGCGTCCGAAAGGCCGCCAGACGCCTGGATGCGGATCTGGTGCTCCTTGCCGGTGCCCTTGTCCTTGGCCGAGACGTTGACGATACCGTTGGCGTCGATGTCGAAAGTGACCTCGATCTGCGGCACGCCGCGCGGCGCCGGCGGAATGCCGACCAGGTCGAACTGGCCGAGCGCCTTGTTGTCGGCGGCCATTTCACGCTCGCCCTGGAAGACGCGGATGGTCACGGCCGATTGTGAATCCTCGGCAGTCGAGAACACCTGGCTCTTCTTGGTCGGGATCGTCGTGTTGCGCTCGATCAGCCGCGTGAACACACCACCCAGCGTCTCGATGCCGAGCGACAGCGGCGTCACGTCAAGCAACAGCACGTCCTTGACGTCGCCCTGCAGCACGCCGGCCTGGATGGCGGCGCCCAATGCGACGACCTCATCCGGATTGACGCCCTTGTGCGGCTCCTTGCCGAAGAACTGCTTCACGATCTCCTGGATCTTGGGCATGCGGGTCATGCCGCCGACCAGGACGACCTCGTCGATTTCGCCGGCCTTCAGGCCGGCATCCTTGAGCGCCGCCTTGCAGGGTTCGATCGTGCGCTGGACGAGATCCTCGACCAGGCTCTCGAACTTCGCCCGCGTCAGCTTCAGCGTCAGGTGCTTGGGGCCGGTGGCATCGGCGGTGATGAAGGGCAGGTTGATCTCGGTCTGCGTCGTCGACGACAGCTCGATCTTGGCCTTTTCGGCCGCTTCCTTGAGGCGCTGAAGCGCGAGCTTGTCGCTGCGCAGGTCGATGCCCTGTTCCTTCTTGAACTCGGCCGCCAGATATTCGACCAGACGCATGTCGAAATCCTCGCCGCCGAGGAAGGTGTCGCCATTGGTCGACTTCACCTCGAACACGCCGTCGCCGATTTCGAGCACCGAAATGTCGAACGTGCCGCCGCCAAGGTCATAGACGGCAATGGTCTTGCCTTCCTTCTTGTCGAGGCCGTAGGCAAGTGCGGCCGCGGTCGGCTCGTTGATGATGCGCAGCACTTCCAGGCCGGCGATCTTGCCGGCATCCTTGGTGGCCTGGCGCTGGGCGTCGTTGAAATAGGCCGGAACGGTGATCACCGCCTTCTCGACCTTCTCGCCGAGATAGGCTTCCGCCGTTTCCTTCATCTTCTGCAGGATCATTGCCGAGATCTGGCTGGGCGACTGCTTCTTGCCGCCGGCCTCGACCCAGGCGTCGCCATTGTCGCCCTTGACGATCTGGTAGGGGACAAGCTTCTTGTCCTTTTCCGTAACCGGATCGTCATAGCGGCGGCCGATCAGGCGCTTGACCGCGAAGATGGTGTTTTCAGGATTGGTGACCGCCTGGCGCTTGGCCGGCTGGCCGACGAGGCGTTCGCCGTCGCTGTTGATGGCGACGATGGATGGGGTCGTGCGCGCGCCTTCCGCATTCTCGATGACCTTCGATTCCTTGCCGTCCATGATGGCGACGCAGGAGTTGGTGGTCCCCAGATCGATACCGATTACTTTTGCCATTTTTCTAATCTCTCCGCTAAGCAGGCTCTCAGGACCCGTACAGGCGTTCCGACGAAAGCCCCTGTTCACAAGAAATTCCGCTTCGGCAACCGGCATTCCGACGCCGAACGGCTTGGCGCGTATATAAGAACAGGCTGCGCGGCGCGCAAGCATTCTGCGCAAGGCATCCAACACATCCTTTTCCCGGCCCGGCCAGGGTTCTCCGGCCCATGAACCTTTCCGCGTCGGTTCTCGACTGACACCCAGATGCGCCGCGTGGTGCGGCCCTGGAAAGGAAAGGCCATGACTGGAAATCCAGGCTCAGCGCGACCACCGCTTTCGGGGTGGGTCGCTATGCCAGGCGTTCCGCTGGTTGCGTTGACCATGCGTAAGAGCCGGCATATCGTGATTACGAGGAAAGCAGACAAATTCGATCAGGGGAAACGTGCCGGAACGTCGCGCCTTGCCCTGATTCGCGCGGAAACACCGGATGTTTCTCCCGTCGCCCGCGGGGGGAATTCCATGTCTTGCGACCACGGCGCGTTCGTACGCTCTCGTGCTGGCCGTTTGCGCCGTGCGATGCAGCCGGCCAGCGGCTTTCCGGCGTTGGCGCTCGCCACCATCCTGTGGCTTGGCGGTGCCGTGCAGGCGCAGGAAACGCAGATCATCTATCCAGGCTCGATGGCCGTGACCGGATTTTCCGGTACCGTCATTCGTGATCCTGAGGAGGGCCTGCCGCCCAGCGTCGACCCGGTCGACGAAACCTTTATCGACACGACGCGCGCAACCTTGCGCGTCTTTGACGTTTCAAGGCTGGGCGGGCGGGCCTCCGGCCAACTCGTCTTCACGCCGCCGCCCTTCGAAGTGACGGCCGGGCAGATCGGCCAGGTGTTCGGCATCACCTATGACGACGGGGTACGCGACGGTGCTCCCTCGGGCATTGCGACCCTCTATGCCGGCGCCACCTCGCTGCATGGCGTCCGCATCGTCACGTCAGACGAAGATGCGGACGGTCGTCCCGAGCGGCAGCGTCGCGGTGCTGCCGGCGCCACCTTCATGGACGGCCAGTTCGGCACCGAGAACGGTGGCGGACCGGGCACGATCTGGAAGATCGACGGCATCACCGGCCAGGTCAGCAAATTCGCCGACCTCGACACCAACAGCGGCCCTGGCATCGGCGACGTCACCTTCGACACTATCCGCCGCCAGTTCTTCGCCAGCGACCTCGACACCGGTCTCATCCACCGCATCGACGCCAACGGCACGCTGGTCGACAGGTTCGACCATGGCGTTGCCGGACGCCCGGCGCACGGGCTGGTCCCGCTTGCCGACGATGGCTTGGTGATGGACGTCGAGGATGCTGCCTTCGACAGCGAGGATCCCGACAGCTGGGGTTATACGCAGGATGAGCGTCGCGTCTGGTCCGTCGCCTATCACGGCGGCCGCCTCTATTATTCCGTCGCTGAAAAGGCCGAGCTCTGGTCGGTGGGCGTTGCCCGCGACGGCAGCTTTGCTGGCGACCCGCGCTGGGAATTGACGGTCAAGGCCGACAACGCCGTCACCGACATCGCTTTCGACATCAGCGGCTTCATGTACCTGGCCCAGCGCGGCCCGGTGGAAAACCGCTACGACTACAGCCGGTTCGCCGATACCGGCACGGGCGAGGTCTTCCGCTACGGGCGCGAAAACCCGGACGATCCGGCGACGGAATCAATCTGGGTGGAAATGCCGCAGGACTATGCGGTCGGCTTCCCGCAAGACAATCGGCAGTCGGCTGGCGGCCTCGACCTGCAATATGGCTATGACGCCGACGGCAATCTCGACGCGAGCATCTGCACCGAGACGCTGGTCAAGACCGCAGACAAGTTGCGCGACAACCCCGCGCTTGCCGAACGGCTTGCCGGCGGCGGGCCGCTCGCCGTTCACGGTGTGCAGATCACGCCGACGGCGCTGGTCAAGCCGGCCAACGTGCCGCCTTTCGGCGCGTGGTTCGTCGACTTTGACGGCTATTTCGAAGACCCCGAGGTAGAAGGCCCTGAGGCAGAAGGGCATGTCGGCGACGTCGAAGTCTGGCATCCCTGCGAAGGCCGTGCCGGCTACAATGAGCGGATACCGGGCGGCGGTTACCTGCCGCCTTTCTATCCGCCTGATTTTCCGCGGCCCGGCGGCGTGCCTCCTTGCCTCGACAACGACCGCGACTGCGCCTCGATCCCGATCTGCCGGCGTGGCGACCGGGACCGCGACTGCCGGCCGCCGGTGGAAAAGAAGGTCGATCTGATCCTGAAGAAGCGTGCCCGCACCCCGGTCTGCACGGCAGATGGTGTCTGCACCTTCGTGATCGATATCATCAACAACGGCAACGTCCGCTACGACGGGCCGCTGACGGTTACCGACACCTATCCGGGTGGCGTGCCGGCATCGTCGAGCTTCGGCCCGATCCCGCCATGGACATGCGGACCGAACGGCCCCGGCCAGTTCCGTTGCGACAATGCCGGCATCGTGCTCTCGCCGGGCGCTTCCACGCCAATCTTCGTCAAGGCGGTGATGCCGGCCGGCTACCGGCCAAACACGGTCGAGAACTGCGCCGAGGTGAAAGCCATCCCCGGCGAGAACGACCTCACCAACAACAGGGCATGCGCTAGGCAACGCATCCGTCATTCCGACAGCGGCAAGCCGGCCATGCGCCTCACCAAACTGTGCAGCGGAGCGCTGGCCGGTGCTGCGGCCGTCACCTGCCGCATCACCGTCATCAGCACCGGCACCAGTGCCCCCACCGGTCCGGTTTGGGTCAACGATGCCGCCACGCTGGTGGCTGGCGGCGCGCCCGTCCAGATACAGACCGTCACGCCCGACGGCGCGGAATGGACGTGCGGAACGGTGACGGCCAATGCGTTGTCGTGCCAGATTCCCGGCGCCGTCATGACGCCCGGAACCAGCCGCCACTTCGACGTGGCGCTTGCGGCGAATGGCGTGTTCGAGAACTGCGCACGCGGTTCCTACGGTCCGGGGCCAGGAGACGACATCGTCCATCCGATCGGCAGGGCCTGCGCCAAGGGTGGCGGCGCCTCGAGCATCCGTGTCGAGAAGACCGGCGATGCCGAGTGCCGGATCGGCCAGCCCTGCTCGTTCGAGCTGACCATCGCGAATGATGGGAAAAACGCCTTCTCCGGTCCGGTTCGCATTGGTGATGCGATCGGTGTCGAAGGCCTCGGCCGGCTGGAAGGCGTGGCGATCACCTCGATCGACCCGCCCTTCGGTTGTGCGCCGGAACCGGCGACCTTGCCTGCGTCCTGCATCGCCAATCTGACGCTCGGCGCCGGGGAAAGCCACGTTCACCGTGTGACCGCGATCATTCCCGACGACGGCCGCCTGGCCGATCTGCAGGGCGCCGTCAGCGGCCAGAACTGTGTCGGCGTGCTGTCGCCCGACACGCCGGTGCGAGGTGCGGGCAAAATGCTCTCCCGCGACCTGACCAGCGTGCAGGGCGATCGCGGCAAGGCCTATGCCTGCCATCCCTTCACCATCAAGAATAATGAGGGGAGGAAGGCGTGCTCGCAGGGCCTCGTCATGAACGACGCCGGCCGCTGCGTCTGCCCGCAAGGCACCACTTTCCGCAACGGCCAGTGCTCGTCGGCTGGCGGCACGGTCATCATACCGAAACCGAAGGAGCGTTGCGTGCTGCTCAAGGGCCAGATCCGTACCTCCGACGGGCGTTGTGTCTGCCCGCGCGGAACCGAGCTGGATAACCGCAGGTGCGTGTCGACCGACGAGCCGCCGGCACGCCTGTGCAAGCTGCTGCCTGGCCAGATCCGCACCAAGAGCGGCGATTGCGTCTGTCCGAGACGGACGGAACTGAGGGGCAGGGCCTGCTTGCCGATCGTCAAGCAACCGACGGTTGAACTGTGCACCATCCGCGGCCAGGTTCACAACAAACGGGGCGCCTGTGTCTGCCCGCGCGGGACCGAGGTGATCAGAGGCGCATGCCGCCGGGCGCAGCTGGAGTGCGCGCCTGGTTCACGGCTGATCAACGGCCGGTGCCAGCCGATCATCAGGCGGCGCTGCCCGGTCGGGACAGTCGGACAGTATCCGGACTGCACTCCGATCCGCAGGGCGCCGACGCTGCAGATCAATCCGAACCTGTTGCTGAATCCCAACATCCTGCAGCAGCCGAGGCGCAGGCCGCGGGCTCTCCAGTAGGGTCCCGGGCTCAGCCCAGCACCAAGACCTCGCCCGAGCAATCCGGCGGGGTTTTTTCGTCCGTCGGACCCGTTTCAGCCGCCGCGTGAACCTAATCGCTGCGGTCGGCGACAAACTCCGTGAAGCAACATTTCAGGGAAAGAGAAAATGTCTTCAGCCAAGCATGCTTTCCGCAACACGGCGGCGACCGCTGCCCTGATCGCAGCCGCGCTCGCTGCCACACCGGCCTTCGCCAAGCAGGCGAACATCAAGTCAATGTCGTTCAACACCGAAAGCGCCAACACGACAATCCATGTCGGCTCGAGCGACAAGCAAAAATGGGACACGCTGAAAAGCGGCAACGTCCAGTTCTGGGGCCACATGAAGCTCAACACACGGTGGCCAGGCTATGTGCAGGACGTCGGCGTGGCGCTCGGCGTTTGTGGACCGGGCCAGTGCGGCGCGTTTCCTCCGATCTGGAGCGCCTCGCCTGTCAGCCGCGACTACGATCACCAGCAAAATTTCTCCTTCGACCCCTCAATCATGCCGCTGTCCTCAGATAGCGGTATCGCCGTCGTGCCTTACGGCGACCAGATCATCGCCAGGTGCAATCAGCACCTCCAGCCCGATGGGCCGACAAAGTCTTACTCGTTCACGCACAGCTTCCATGCAAGCTTCTCGGCACTGACCGACACGGCGCTCGACATGGACAATGCGGTCAGCGAGGCCCAGGGCGGCAACTGGCCCCATCCGCTGTACGACTCGCACTATGCCGAGCATGGAACGTTCGACGTCCAGATTGTCTGCGACCCCGTCATCAAGCCGCCGGTTCAGGACGTCGCCAATGATTTCGGCGAATTCGACGTGGACAACGTCAAGCTGTTCCTGACCACCTACCAGTCGAACCAGACCGGCTCGACGCCCGGTACGGTCTGCCCGTCGTTGAAGGTCACGAGCCGGGCGCAGGCCAACCAGGCCGGGCCCGTGTCGATGCGCATCTGGCGCCAGAAGAACGACGGCCGATCACCTCCGAGGTGCAGCAGGCGTGGGCGTCACACGACGCGACCAAGAATGGCTATTTCGCCACCTATGAGAAATGGGAGGATGTCGGCGCCACCGCCTATTTCCAGTACAAGACCGAGATCGTCGGCAACGGTCCGTTCGAACCATTCGACGGCTGGAAGGACATCACCGTCCATTGCACCGGCGCGGGTGGGGGCGGCTTCACCGACGCACCTCAGGACAACCCCGACAACCCGCCGGCGCATTCGGACTGGCAGGGCGAGGTCACTGTCTCGGACAGCGCTGGCTTCAAAAAACTCTGCCCGCGCAAGGGCCAGGTGGCGTTCGACGTCGAGCGCGAGGCGCCGGGTGCGTTTCACTACCGCATCAGCTGCTCGAACGGCGCATTCTTCACCGACACGACGGCCGCCTTCAATGATGGCGGTGTGTTCAAGGCGAGCGCCGCACACGAGTTCAGCATCGTCAGAACCCGCTCGATCCAGTGCACCCTGCAGGAGATCAAGCAGAACGGTTCGATCGCCACTGTCGACAACAGCACGGAGGATTTTACCTGCATCAAGCGCAATTTTGATCCGAATGCCGATGGTCTGGCGGTCGATACGCCACCCAATCCCGGCAAACCGCAACTTCCGCCGGTCGTCATCGATGCCGGCCGCACATGCCTGCCGAGCCAAAGGCTTATCCGTGGCAAATGCGTCGACAGGCCGCTCGTGGCTGCCTGCCGCAGCACCGAAAAGCTTGTCAACGGCAAGTGCATCGGGGTCAGCATCCACTGCCTGCCCGGTTACCATCGGGTGGGGCTGAAATGCGTGCGCAATGCGGTGATCGCCTACAGGTGCAAGCGCAACGAACAGCGCATCGACGGGAGATGTGTGCGCAAGCCCTCCATCATTATCGACTGCAAGCGCGGCTATCATCTGGTCGGCAAGGCATGCGTCAAGAACCCGCTGATCATCACCGCCTGCCGGGCAACCGAAAAACTGCTGCGTGGACACTGCGTGCCCAGGCAACCTGTGAAGAAGCCCAATCTGCAAAAAGTGAAGCAAGGCAGCGGCAAGGTCTTGCTGCCACCACTGGCCAGGCCGCTGCATCCGGTGAACTGAAATTGCGACGCTTGAACAGGGAGAGAGGTGGCCAACGCTGCCTCGCTCCTTTGCGCAGGCACCGGATTCCTGTCGACAAGCAGCGCTGAGACGATTACGGCGAAGGCGGGCTCAAGAACGGGAAGCGAACATGGCTCAAAAGACCCTGATCGCGCCATCTGTGCTGGCGTCGGATTTTTCGAAGCTCGGCGACGAGGTCGAGGCGGTGGTGGCGGCCGGTGCCGACTGGATCCATCTCGACGTCATGGACGGGCATTTCGTGCCCAACATCAGCTTCGGCCCGCCGGTGATCAAGGCGATCCGCAACCGCACCAAAACCTTCTTCGACTGCCATCTGATGATCGCGCCGGCCGATCCCTATCTGCAGGCGTTTGCCGAAGCCGGCTGCGACGGCATGACGGTGCATGCCGAGGCCGGGCCGCATCTCGACCGTTCGCTGCAGACGATCAGGGACCTCGGCAAGCAGGCCGGCGTGTCGCTCAACCCGGCGACGTCGGAAACGGCGATCGAATATGTGCTCGACCGGCTCGATCTGATCCTGATCATGACCGTCAATCCGGGTTTTGGCGGCCAGGCCTTCATCCCGGAGGTCGTCGACAAGGTGAAGCGGGTGAAGGCGCTGATCGGCAATCGGCCGATCCGAATCGAGATCGACGGCGGCATCTCGCCGCAAACAGCACCTTTGGTCACCGCCGCCGGCGCCAGCGTGCTGGTCGCCGGTGCGGCTATCTTCAAGGGCGACAGCGTCGAAGCCTATCGGGCGAACATCGAGGCGATCAGGACAGCGGCCGACCAGGTGGCCGGCTGACGCTGCCGCTGCCGGCGAGCCGTCACCGGCACGCGCTGTTCTCCCAGCCGGTCAGGAATTCGTTGGCCGACGCCGGTGCGCTTGTGCTCGTGACATGCGATCCCCAGCCAAAATGGCCTTGTCCATTTTTGGCGATCTTATTGGCATATCCAAAACTACCATCCATATTCTCTGTCTCACCCTCATGTCTCTCCGGACCCTCCCGCAGGCTCCTCTTCGACGGTCGGATCGATGAACCGCAGCCCTTTCTTCGCTGACCTGCTGAACACCATCGCCGACCGCGGCCGGATGATGCTGAACCTCGTGCGCGGTGACGAGCCGGTTTCGGCCGACAGCCTGGCACGTCTGTGCGTCCGTCTGCTTTCCAGCCAGGGCGAGGCATCGGGCGTCGCCTATGCAAGAGAAATACTCGATCGCTGGCGCACCCTCGGCGCCGACGGCAGGCTGGCTTTCCTGCATGTGCTGCGCGATCGTTTCGGCACCGATCACGCCAGGCTTGCCGCCGCGGTGGATGCCTATCGCGCCACGCCGGACGATCGTTCGGCACTTGCCCTGCATGACGCCGCCGAGCCGGCCAGGCAGGAGCTCCTGCGCCGTCTGAACCTGGCGCCCGGCGGCATCGAGACGCTGGTGCGCATGCGCGAGGATCTGCTTGCCCGGCTGCCCACATCGCCCGATCTCGCCATCGTCGATGCCGACTTCACGCACCTGCTGTCGTCGTGGTTCAACCGCGGCTTCCTGGTGCTGCGGCGGATCGACTGGTCGACGCCGGCCAACATCCTGGAAAAAATCATCCGCTACGAGGCGGTGCATGCCATCCACACCTGGGACGATCTGCGCCGCCGGATCGAGCCGGCCGACCGGCTCTGCTATGCTTTCTTTCATCCGCAGCTCGGCGACGAGCCGCTGATCTTCGTCGAGGTCGCGCTGACCCGGGCGATGCCGACGACGATCGCCGAGCTGCTCGCCGACGAGCGGCCGCCGGTGCCACCACGGCAGGCCACGACGGCGGTGTTTTATTCCATCTCCAACTGCCAGGAGGGCTTGCGCGGCATCTCCTTCGGCAATTTTCTGATCAAGCAGGTGGTCGAGGATCTACGCCGCGACCTTCCCGGCCTGACCGATTTCGTCACGCTGTCGCCAGTGCCGGGCTTTGCCCGCTGGCTGGCCGAGCAGGCCGAAACCATCCCCTCCGCCGCCGAAGTGCTGGAGCTCGTCGCCGTCGAGGGTTGGCATGCGGACGCTGCCGCTCGCGACCGCGTCGGCCCGGCGCTGCTTCCTCTTGCGGCACAGTATTTCCTCGAATCCCGCACCGCCTCCGGCAAGGTGATCGACCCGGTCGCCCGGTTCCATCTCGGCAATGGCGCGCGGCTGGAGCGCATCGACCTTTTCGGCGATCTGTCGCCCCGCGCCTTGCGTCAGGCGCATGGCCTGATGGTCAATTATCGCTACAAGCTCGACGACATCGAGAAGAACCACGAGCTGTTCGCCGCCAGGAACGATGTGGCGGCCGCGCCGGCCGTGCGCCGCCTGCTGCCGAAACCGGCGAGACCGGCCGCGCCGCGGCTTCCGGCGCCAGCCCAGGTGATTGGGGACAAGAGGGACACTTGAGCAACCACCCGCTTCAGGCTGCGGGCCGAACGACTGATACCTTAGGCGCCCTTTGCGACACCGACCTCGAAAACCCCGTTGCCTTCTATCCAGACGCCCTTGACGTCCAATTCGTCCGACAGCGCAACGATATCGGCGGCGGTGCCGTTGGCGAACCGCCCGAGCCGGTGTGATTGGCCGATCGCCTGCGCCGGATAGAGCGAAGCCATGCGCAGCGCCTCCGACAGGTCCAGTCCGACGACACGGTGGACGAAGCGGACGGCGGCGATCATGTCGAGATCGGCGCCGGCCAGCGTCCCGTCGGCAAGCCGCAGGCTGCCGTCCCTGCGGTAGACGGCGCGGCCGTTCAGCGTGAACGAGGTCATGTCGGTGCCGATCGTCGCCATCGCGTCGGTGACCAGGAAAATTTTTGCGGGGCCCTGCTTGGCGCGCAACGCGATGGCCATGGTGGCGGGATCGACATGGATGCCGTCGGCGATGATCCCGGCAAACAATGTGCCGGTACCGATGGCGGCACCCGCCAGACCCGGCTCGCGGTTGCCGATCTGACTCATGGCGTTGAACAGATGGGTGACCATTGTTGCGCCGGCATCGGCGAACGCGCGCGCCTTGGCATAGAAGGTGTCGGAATGGCCGAGGCTGACGACGATGCCGGCCTCGACTAGCGCCGAAACGCGAACGGTGTCGACCGATTCCGGCGCGATCGTGGTCAGCAGCACCGGCAGGGTTTTTCGCGTCGCAATCAGCATCGCCTGGTCGGCATCCAGCATCGGCCGGATCAGCGCCGGGTCATGCGCGCCCTTGCGGGCGATCGACAGATGCGGGCCTTCGAGATGCAGGCCCAAAAAGCCAGGCACGTTTTGCCTTGCGGCCTCGGCACCGGCGGCAACCGCCGCTGCGGTGATCTCAGGCGTGTCGGTGATCAGCGTCGGCAGCAGCGCGGTCGTGCCGAACGGCGCGTGCGCCCGGCAGATGGTTTCGATCGAAGCAACATCGGGATGGTCGTTGAGCATGATGCCGCCGCCGCCATTGACCTGCAGGTCGACGAAGCCCGGTGCAAGCATGCCGCCGCCGGTTTCGATACGCTCGACGCCGGACGGAACGGCTCCGGCGGCGACGATGGCCTCGACGAGACCGTCTCGCACGACAAGGGCAGCGTTGTCATGCCAGTCGTCGCCGTCAAAAATCCGGGCGCCAGTCAGGGCAAAACGCTCGCTCATATGGTTTCCGTCACCTTGCGAAGATTGGGCGGCGTGTCCGGATCGAGACCGCGATGGCGGGCAAAGGCCTCGACGAAGCCATAGAACGACACGATCAGCGCCAGCGGGTCGGTCAGTGGATGGCCGGTGGCGACATGCGGCAGGTGCTGAGCGCTTGTCGCCTTGTCCGAAGTCACGAAGACGGCCGCGCCCTTGGCCGCCAGGCTGTCGGCGGCCTCCGCGACCGACGGCTCGGAAGCATCGCGGGCGGCGAGCGCCAGCACCGGAAAGTCAGGCCCGACCAGCGCCAGCGGGCCATGCATGACTTCGGCTGCACTATAGGCCTCGGCGTGCATGGCGCAGGTTTCCTTGAATTTCAGCGCCGCCTCATTGGCGATCGCCGCGGACGGACCACGACCAAGGATGAACAGAGACTTCTGCGTCTCAAGGGCGCTGGCCAGCGCCATCCAGTCGCAGGCGATCGCCTTGCGGAAATGTTCCGGCAAACGGGCAAGTGCTGCCAGCAACTTGTCGTCGCCGGTGCTATGCGCCATCAAGGCGAGGCCGGCGACGGCTGAATTGACGAAGGTCTTCGTCGCCGCGACGCTGCGCTCCGGGCCGGCCAGGATGTCGATGGCATAATCGCAGGCCCGCGCCAGCGGCGAATCGGCGGTGTTGGTGATGGCGACGGTCAGCGAACCGCCGGCTCTCGCGGCTTGCGCCATGGCGACGATATCCGGGCTCTTGCCCGACTGCGAGATCGCCAGGCAGGCCGAGCCGGCCAGCTTGAGCCTGGCGCCATAGATCGAAGCGATCGACGGGCCGACCGACGCGACGGCAAGGCCGGCGGTCAGTTCCACCGCATACTTCATGAAGGTGGCGGCATGGTCGGAGGAGCCGCGCGCCACGGTGACGACGAAGTTTGGGTCGCGCTCGCGAATGCCGCGCCCGGCCTCGGTCAGTACCGCCGCCGAACCGTCGAGCAGGCGCGCGGTGGCCTCCGGGATCTCCTCGATCTCGCGCCGCATATGGGTGATCCCCATTTGGGTGTTTACTGTGCTCATGGCCGGCCCTCTTCGCCCGGCCCGCTCAGCCGGAGCTCGGCGACGAAATCATAGGCGTCGCCCCTGTAGATGGAGCGGGTGAATTCGATCACCTTGCCGCTCGCCAGATAGGAAATACGCTCGATGTGCAGGCCGGCAATGCCAGGCGGCACTTCGAGCAGGCGCGCGTCGTCGTCGCCGAGATTGGCGGCGGAGATGCGCTGCACCGCCCGCACCGGCCGATGGCCGGTCGTTTCAAGCGCCGCGTAGAGCGACGAACCGATCGCCGCCGGGTCGGGCAGCAAGCTGGCAGACAGTGCCGCGCGCTCGATCGCCAGCGGCGTTTCGTTGGCGATGCGCAGCCGCGCCACCCGCGCCACCAATTCGTTCGACGACAGGCCGAGCACCATCATCTCGTCCGGCGAGGGCGCATAGAGGCCGCGGTCGAGCCAGGCCGAACGCACCGCCATGCCGCGCCGCGCCATATCCTCGGTGAAGGACGTCAGCCGCGACAGCGACTGCTCGACGCGCTCCATCCGCGGCGCGACGAAGGTGCCGGAGCCGTGACGCTGGACAAGGATGCCGTCCTTGACCAGATCCTGCACCGCCTTGCGCACGGTGACCCGCGAAATGTCGGCCTTGCTGGCGATGTCGCGCTCGGACGGCAGCGCGTCGCCCGGTCCGATCAGGCCGCGATTGACCGCGTCCTCGATGCTCTTCCTGAGCTGCAGATAGAGCGGCGCGCCGCTTTGCGCCGACTGTTTCAGCATGGCGAATATCTGGTCGGCGGCCTCGCTCATCGCGCCGCCTCCGTCGCGTTCGAGAAAACGCGCACCGCCATCTGCACGGCGCCGCCCAGCGCATCGTCGAGCGGCGGCTTCAGCAGCGCCCGGTAGCGCGCCGACAGGCGTGGTGCATAGAGCGGCGCCAGCCCGCCAAGCAGGCAGAGCGGATCGTCGTCGCCGAGATCGAGCACGCCAAGTGCTGCCTCGACATCGGTGATTGCCTTGTCGAGGATCCAGTTGGCGACGGCGTCGCCCTTTTCGGCATGCTCGAAGACCTTTGGCGCGAAGCCGCCGAAATCGCCGGGTTTTGCGTTGGTGGTGAACTCGACCAAATCCTCGGGATTGTCGCGGAAGACGGCGAGCATGGCCTGCGTCAGCGGCGATCCCTGGCGGATGCCGTCATAGGCGAGCAGCGTCTGCTCGAGCAGGTCGCGGCCGATGCGGGCGCCGCTGCCCTGGTCGCCGACCTGGAATCCCCAGCCGCCGACGGCGCGCGACTTGCCGTTTTTGCGCGCCATATAGGCGGTGCCGGTGCCGAGGATGGCCATGGCGCCGTCACCGGAGCCGACCGCGCCTTCCAGGGCGATCTCGGCGTCGGTCTCGACACGGTTTTGGCTGAACGGCAGGATCGCTTCGAGCTGCTGCCTGTAGGTGCCGACATTGGCGCCGGCGAGGCCGAGGATGGTCGGGGTCTGCGAGATCAGTTCCGGGTCCTGCCCGGCGGCGACAAAGGCCTGCCTTGCCGCCTCGACGATGTTGGCCCTGGCGCCGGTGAGATCGGTGCGGATGTTGGCCGCACCGCTCTTGGCGCGGCCGACGACAGTCCCGTCCACCGTTGCAAGAGCCGCCCTGCAGCTGGTGCCGCCGCCATCGATGCCAAGCACGAATTTCACACGATTTCTCCTCCTGGCGGATAATACCAATAAAATACCAATAGCCAAGGATTAATTTTCGTTTCAAAAAGATTAAGGCGTATTTTATTGAAAAACCTAGGCATTTTGACGAAAGGCCAGTTCCGAGGCAGGGAAATCGCTAATGCGTGTGGACAAGTGGTATTTTTTTGGTATTGTTTTGCGGATTGGAGGGAAAGCGGATGGCCGAAACGCGCACCGAAGCGCTTCACCAGAGTGCCGAGGGGCTGGACATCCAGGCTCCGGACGCCATCCTTTCCTCGTTGGCCAACGCGCAGATCGAGGCCGCCAAGGCGGTGCGCGGCGCCATTCCCGCCATCGCCAAAGCCGCTGAGATCATCGCCAGCCGGCTGAACAGCGGCGGCAAGCTCGCTTACTCAGCGGCCGGCAGCTCGGGCCTGATGGCGCTGGCCGATGCGCTGGAGCTGCCGGGCACCTTCGGCATTCAGCGCGACCGTATCGCCATCCTGATCGCCGGCGGCGACGATGCCTTCAGGACACTGGCCGGCGGGCCGGAGGACGACACCGACGAAGCCTCGGCGGCGGTTGCCGATGCCGGCATCGGCGAGGGCGACTGCCTGATCGCGGTCTCGGCCAGCGGCTCGACGCCCTATGCGGTCAGGGCGATCGAGGACGCCAGGCGCCGGGGCGCGGCGACCATCGCCATCGCCAACAACAAGGATGCGCCGCTGCTTCGGCTGGCCGACATCGCCATATTGCTCGAAACACCGCCGGAGCTGATCGCCGGCTCGACGCGCATGGGCGCCGGCACCGCCCAGAAGATCGCGCTCAACATGCTGTCGACGCTGGCCGCCATCCATCTAGGCCATGTCCATGACGGCTACATGGTCAATCTGATGGCCGACAACATCAAGCTGCGCGACCGCGCCGCCCGTATCGTCGCCGCCATCAGCGGGCGCAGCAGGGACGATGCGGCGCGCCTGCTCGAGGACAGCGGCGGCGTCGTCAAGACCGCCATTCTGCTCGCCGCCGGCGCGGCAAATGCCGACGCGGCGCGGAAGTTACTGGAAGGCACCGGCCAAAAACTGCGCCCGGCGCTTTCCGCGATCGAGGGGAGCATGGGGCGCAAAGCCTCTGTTCTCAAAACCGAACCTGAAAAAGGTCAACAGGGAGACTGAGCATGACAACCAAACTATTGACGGCACTGCTTCTCGGCACCAGCATTCTCGGCTCGGCCGGAATGGCCTATGCCCAGGACGTAACGCTCAACATCGAAAGCTGGCGCGGCGACGACCTTGCCATCTGGAAGGACAAGCTGATCCCGGCTTTTGAGGCCAAGAACCCGGGCATCAAGGTGGTGTTCGCGCCGTCGGCGCCGACCGAATATGACGCAGCACTCGGCGCCAAGCTCGCCGCCGGCTCGGCCGGCGACCTGATCACCTGCCGCCCGTTCGACAAGTCGCTGGAACTGTTCAAGAAGGGCAATCTCGCCGATATCTCGACGCTGCCCGGCATGGAGAATTTCTCCGACGTCGCCAAGGCCGCCTGGCAGACCGACGACGGCAAGTCGAGCTTCTGCGTGCCGATGGCTTCCGTCATCCACGGCTTCATCTTCAACAAGGACGCCTTCGACCAGCTCGGCCTCAAGGTGCCGACGACCAATGAGGAGTTTTATGCCGCTCTCGACAAGATCAAGGCCGACGGCACCTACATCCCGATGGCGATGGGCACCAAGGATCTCTGGGAAGCCGCGACCATGGGCTACCAGAACATCGGCCCGAACTACTGGAAGGGCGAAGAAGGCCGTCTGGCGCTGATCAAGGGCGAGCAGACGCTGACCGATCCGCAGTGGGTCGAGCCTTTCAAGGAATTGGCCAAGTGGAAGCCCTATCTCGGCGACGGCTTCGAGGCGCAGACCTATCCGGACAGCCAGAACCTGTTCACCCTCGGCCGCGCCGCCATCTACCCGGCCGGCTCGTGGGAGATCGGCCTGTTCAACATCCAGGCGCAGTTCAAGATGGGCGCGTTCCCGCCGCCGGTGCAGAAGGCCGGCGACACCTGCTACATCTCCGACCACACCGACATCGGCATGGGCCTCAATGCGGCGTCGAAGAATGCGGATGCGGCCAAGACCTTCCTGACCTGGGTCGCCTCGCCGGATTTCGCCACCATCTACGCCAACGCGCTGCCGGGCTTCTTCAGCCTGAACAACACCCCGGTGAAGATGGAAGACCCGCTGGCCCAGGAATTCGTTTCCTGGCGCGACAAGTGCAAGTCGACGATCCGCTCGACCTATCAGATCCTGTCGCGCGGCACGCCGAATCTCGAGAACGAGACGTGGGTTGAATCGGCCAACGTCATCAACGGCACCGTCACGCCGGAAGCTGCCGCCAAGAAGCTGCAGGACGGCCTCGACAGCTGGTACAAGCCGGCGAAGTAAGAGCGCAGATAGAAGCAAGGCCGTCGCAAGTGGACGGCTCTGCTTTTTTCGATAGCATCGACTGCAACCGACGGCGCCGCCCCTCATCCGCCTGCCGGCACCTTCTCCCCGTATAGTGACGGGGAGAAGGGAGAAGCTCCGGCGCTGACGCCCCCCTCTCCCCGTCCTTCACGGGGAGAGGGTAAGGGTGAGGGGCAGCGCTGCCGTCGAAAGCATCGCAAGAACCTGATCGGCGGGGACCGAACGCATGGCCGCAGCACCGAAACGACCGTTCCGCTGGCATATCGTCGTCTTCCTGGCGCCGGCGGTGCTGGTCTATACGGCGATCATGATCCTGCCGCTGGCCGGCACGCTGCAGCTCTCGCTGTTCCGCAACATCGACCAGGCCCAGGTCTTCGTCGGGCTGGAAAACTTCCGCAAGCTGTTCGGCGATCCCAACTGGTCGGTCAATTTCTGGAACGCGCTGCGCAACAATGTCTGGTTCTTCATCATCCACATGATCGTGCAGAATCCGATCGGCGTGCTTTTGGCCGCACTGCTGTCCAGCCCGCGGCTGAGGTTCTCCGCCTTCTACCGCACGGCGATCTTCGTGCCGACAATCCTGTCCTTCGTCATCGTCGGCTTCGCCTGGAAGCTGATCCTGTCGCCGCTGTGGGGCGTGGCGCCGAACCTGATGGATCTCGTCGGCCTCAAAAGCCTGTTCACGCCGTGGCTCGGCAAAGAAGAATATGCGCTGACCACGCTCAGCCTGATCTCGGTGTGGCAGTTCGTCGGCATCCCGATGATGCTGATCTATGCCGCGCTGCTGTCGATCCCCGAGGAGGTGATCGAAGCCGCCGAATGCGACGGCATCACCGGCATGTCGCAGTTCTGGAAGATCAAGCTGCCGCTGATCCTGCCGTCGATCGGCATCATCTCGATCCTCACCTTCGTCGGCAATTTCAACGCCTTCGACCTGATCTACACCGCGCAAGGCGCGCTGGCCGGGCCGAACTATTCGACCGATATTCTCGGCACCTTCCTCTACCGCGCCTTCTTCGGTTTCCAGCTGCAGGTCGGCGATCCCAACATGGGCGCGGCGATCGCCACGATGATGTTCCTGATCATCCTTGGCGGCGTCTGCGTCTACCTGTTCCTCGTCCAGACGCGCCTGCGTCGCTATCAGTTCTGAGGCGTAAGATGAGCACGGCAACCCACTCCCTGCCCCGCACCATCGGCGCCCATGCGGTGCTGTTGACCTACACGGTGATCGCGCTGTTTCCGGTGATCATCGTCATCATGAATTCGTTTAAATCCCGCGCCGGCATCTTCGGCGCGCCGTTGACGCCGCCGACGCCGAAAACCTTCGACCTGATCGGCTACACCACCGTCATCGGCCAGGGCGATTTCATCCACTATTTCCAGAACAGCCTTGTCGTCACCGTCGCCTCGCTGTTCTTCGTGCTGCTGTTCGGCGCGATGGCCGCCTTCGCGCTGTCGGAATACCGTTTTCGTGGCAATTCGCTGATGGGGCTTTACCTCGCCCTCGGCATCATGATCCCGATCCGCCTCGGCACCGTCGCCATCCTGCAATTGATGGTGGCGAGCGGGCTGGTCAACACGCTGACGGCGCTGATCCTGGTTTATACGGCGCAAGGCCTGCCGCTCGCCGTCTTCATCCTGTCGGAGTTCATGAAGCAGGTCTCCGACGATCTGAAGAATGCCGGACGCATCGACGGCCTGTCCGAATACACCATCTTCTTCCGTCTGGTGCTGCCGCTGGTGCGGCCGTCGATGGCGACTGTCGCCGTCTTCACCATGATCCCGATCTGGAACGATCTGTGGTTTCCGCTGATCCTGGCGCCGTCGGAGGAGACCAAGACGGTGACGCTCGGCGCGCAGCTGTTCCTCGGCCAGTTCGTCACCAACTGGAACGCCATCCTGGCCGCGCTGTCGCTGGCGATCATGCCGGTGCTGATCCTCTACGTCATCTTCTCGCGGCAGCTGATCCGCGGCATCACCTCGGGAGCGGTCAAGTGAGCAAGGAAAAATCTCTTCGCGTCGTCGTCGCCGGGCTCGGCAACATGGGCCGCAGCCATGCGCTGGCCTATCATACCAACCCCGGCTTCCAGATCGCGGCGCTGGTCAACCGCTCGGACGTGCCGTTGCCGCCTGGACTTTCCGGCTATGGCACCAGGCGCTCCTTCGACGAGGCGCTGCGCGAGGAAAAACCAGATATCGCCTGCATCGCCACCTATTCCGACAGCCACGCAGACTATGCGGTGAAGGCGTTCGAGGCCGGCTGCCATGTCTTTGTCGAAAAGCCGCTGGCGACGACGGTGGCGGATGCGAAACGCATCGTCGCCGCAGCCAAGGCCAACGGCAGAAAACTGGTGATCGGCTACATCCTGCGCCATCATCCGTCCTGGATCAGGCTGATCGCCGAGGCGCGCAAGCTCGGCGGCCCTTACGTGTTCCGCATGAACCTCAACCAGCAATCCTCCGGCCATAGCTGGGACACGCACAAGCAATTGATGCAGACGACGTCGCCGATCGTCGATTGCGGCGTGCACTATCTCGACGTGATGCTGCAGATCACCGACGCCAGGCCGGTCGAGGTACGCGGGATGGGGCTCAGGCTGAGCGACGAGATTGCGCCAAAAATGTACAATTACGGCCATCTGCAGGTGCTGTTCGACGACGGTTCGGTCGGCTGGTACGAGGCCGGCTGGGGGCCGATGATCTCGGAAACCGCGTTCTTCGTGAAGGACGTGATCTCGCCGAACGGCTGCGTGTCGATCGTCATGAAGGAGGGCGTCAGATCCGACGACATCGACACCCACACCAGGACCTCGACCATCCGCCTGCACAGCGCGGCGACCGGCGCTGACGGAAAATTCGCCAAGCCGGATGAGATGCTGTCGATGGAGGGCGAACCCGGCCATCAGGAACTCTGCGATCGCGAACAAGCTTTTCTGCTCAAGGCGATCCGCGAGGATATTGATCTGACCCGCCACATGGACGACGCGGTGAAGTCGCTCGCCGTCTGCCTTGCCGCCGACGAAAGCGTCCGCAGCGGGAAGGCGGTGCGATTGTGACAGGGGAATTTTCGTCAGGGATTGCGCTCTACGGCGCGCCCACATTCCAATCCGGAGGAACGCCGTGGGCTCGCTGAATATCGAGAATGTGAAGAAGGCGTTTGGGCCGGTCGAGGTGCTGAAGGGCATCAACCTCGAAGTGACCGATGGCGAATTCGTCGTCTTCGTCGGCCCCTCCGGCTGCGGAAAATCGACGCTGCTCAGGGTCATCGCCGGGCTGGAGGATTCGACGTCGGGGCGTGTGGTGATCGACGGCGCGGACGTCTCCGCCACCCCGCCGGCCAAACGCGGCATCGCCATGGTGTTCCAGACCTACGCGCTCTACCCGCATCTGACGGTGAAGAACAATATGGGCCTCGGCCTCAAGCAGGCAGGCACGCCGGCGGC
The DNA here is from genome assembly GCF_055811575.1 of Mesorhizobium sp. WSM4815. Lineage (NCBI taxonomy): Bacteria > Pseudomonadati > Pseudomonadota > Alphaproteobacteria > Hyphomicrobiales > Phyllobacteriaceae > Mesorhizobium > Mesorhizobium sp. WSM4815. The sequence continues at coordinate 111,309 of NZ_JBVVQS010000102.1, forward strand.
CGAGATCGACCGCCGCATCGGCATCGCCTCCTCGATGCTGTCGCTGGAGCCCTATCTCGCCAGGCGCCCGGCCGAGCTGTCCGGCGGTCAGCGCCAGCGTGTCGCCATCGGCCGCGCCGTGGTGCGCGAGCCCAAGCTTTTCCTGTTCGACGAGCCTTTGTCCAACCTCGATGCCGCACTGCGCGTCAACACCAGGCTGGAGATCGCGCAACTGCATCGCCGGCTGAAGGCGACGATGATCTATGTCACCCACGACCAGGTCGAGGCGATGACGCTGGCCGACAAGATCGTCGTGCTCAACGCGGGCAGGATCGAGCAGATCGGCGGACCGATGGAGCTCTACAATGCGCCGGCGAATGAATTCGTCGCCGGCTTCATCGGCTCGCCGAAGATGAATTTCGTCGACGGCGCCAGGCTCGGCGAGACGGCCAGGACCATCGGCGTCCGTCCCGAGCATTTGACCGTCGATGCGAAATCCGGCGCCTGGAAAGGCACGGTCGTTCATGCCGAGCACCTTGGCGCCGACACCAACCTCTATCTCGACTGCGAAAAGGCCGGGCTGATCACCGTGCGCATTTTTGGCGTCTACAACGCCGAACCGGGAGCGACGCTCTACGCGACGCCGGATCCGGCAAAGACTTATCGGTTTGGAGCGGATGGCAAGGTGCTGAAGTAAGGTTGCGGCAAAGGTTGGCGCTGCCCCTCACCCTTACCCTCTCCCCGTATAGAGACGGGGAGAGGGGGGCGTCAGCGCTGCAGCTTCGTCCTTCTCCCCGTCACAATACGGGGAGAAGATGCCGGCAGGCAGATGAGGGGCGGCGCAAACTTGCCAAAGTGAGCGCCTACGCGTCCGCCTTGAACGTCTGCTTCTGCATGCCCAGCCCTTCGATGCCGAGCTCGACGACGTCGCCGGGCTTCAGGAACACCGGCGGCTTCATGCCCAGCCCAACGCCGGGCGGCGTGCCGGTCGAGATGATGTCGCCAGGATGCAGCGACATGAACTGGCTGAGATAGGAGACCAGGTAGGCGACGCCATAGACCATGGTTTTGGTCGAGCCGTTCTGCATCGTCTTGCCGTTGACCTTCAGCCACATCGGGATGTTCTGCGGGTCCTGGACCTCGTCCTTGGTCACCAGCCATGGGCCGATCGGCCCGAACGTGTCGCAGGATTTTCCTTTGGTCCACTGGCCCTGGCGCTCGGCCTGGAAGGCGCGCTCGGACACGTCGTGCGCGACGCAATAGCCGGCGACATAATTGAGCGCCTCGGCCTCGGTGACGTATTTGGCTTTTCTGCCGATGACCACGCCAAGCTCGACTTCCCAGTCGGTCTTGACCGAGCCGCGCGGGATCAGCACGTCGTCGTCAGGCCCGACGATGGCCGAGCTTGCCTTCATGAAGATGATCGGCTCCGGCGGCACGGTGGCGCCGGTCTCGGCGGCGTGGTCGGAATAGTTGAGGCCGATGCAGATGAATTTGCCGGTGCCGGCAACGCAGGCGCCGATGCGCGGCTTGCCGGAAACCGCCGGCAGCGATTGCGGATCGAGCTTCGACAGCGTTTCGAGCGCTGCCGGGTCGAGCGCCTTGCCGGCAATGTCGGTGACATGGGCCGAGAGGTCGCGGATCGTTCCATCCGCATCGAGCAGGCCGGGGCGTTCGCTCCCCGCTTCGCCATAGCGCAGCAGTTTCATTCTTTTTCTCCTGATTGCGGCGCAGAGGCCGTTTGCAAACTCAGAGTTTTCAAATGGCCTCTTAGATCGACCAGCCACCGTCGATATTATAAGCCTGTCCCGACGTATAGGTGGCGCCGGCCAGATAGACGGCGAGATCGGCGATTTCCTCTGGTGTGCCGAGGCGGCCCATCGGCTGGCGGGCGATGAAGGCGGCGCGGGCAGCCTCGTAGTCGCCCTGCGCATGCATGCGGTCCTCCAGCGACGGGCTTTCGACCGTGCCCGGGCAAATGGCGTTGCAGCGTATGCCCCTGCCGACATAGTCGGCGGCGACCGATTTGGTCAGGCCGATGACCGCCGCCTTGGTCAGCCCATAGACGAAGCGGTTGGGCACGCCCTTGGTCGAGCCGGCCAGCGACGCCATGTTGATGATCGAGCCGTCGCCGCGCTCCAGCATGCCGGGCAGCACGGCGCGGATAGTGCGGATCATCGAGCGGACGTTGAGATCATAGGCAAAATCGAGATCGGCGTCCTTCATCTCGAGGATCGAGCCGGAGTGGACGAAGCCGGCGCAGTTGAACAGCACGTCGACAGCGCCGATCTCGGCGAAGGCGTTCTCGACCGCCTCGTCGTTCAGCACGTCGAGCTTGTGGGTCTTGATGCCAGCCGTCTTGCCGAGTTCGGCGAGCAGCACCTCGTTGATGTCGGTGGCGTGGACGACAGCGCCCGCCTTGGCGAAAGCCAGCGCGCTCGCCCGGCCGATGCCTTGCGCCGCCGCCGTGACGACAACGACCTTGCCTGCCAGATCCGCCATGCCTTTTTTCTCCCTCTGTGGCCGCCCGGGTGCTATTCGCCTAGGGGTGGAAAATGTTTTTTCTCGGTAAAGAACATCTTTTAGCCCGTCAAGCCCGGAGGTTCCCTACTCTTTCCAGGCATTGGCGCTGCCCCTCATTGCCCTGCCGGGCATTTCTCCCCGTATAGTGACGGGGAGAAAGAAGGCGGCCGCAGCCTCGGCGCACATTCTGCAACGTTGGACATTGGCGAAACCATCGATGAGAGCGTCCCTCTCCCCGTCACTATACGGGGAGAGGATGCCGGCAGGCAGGTGAGGGGCGGCGCCGACGTCGACAATCGACACACGCTCAGTCGCCGTAGGGCACCCAGACGTTCTTGACCTCGACGGCACGGCGCAGCAAGGCATCGCCGGCAGCCTCGGCCGACGCCCAGTCGAGGCTGCGGCCGTTGCCGGTCCAGACGCGCTTGAGATTGCCGACGGAGTCGGCTTCGGCCCTGGCGCAGGTCTCGGCATCGGCGAACAGCCAGAGCCCGTCGACATCGTCGTGCCTGGCCAGCACGCCGGCGAGCTCGGCGGTGCGGCCGGTGACGATGTTGATGGCGCCGGCCGGAACGTCGGAATATTCGATGACCTGGTAGAGATCGGTGGCAAGCAGCGGATATTTTTCCGACGGCACCGCGACCACGGTGTTGCCCATGGCCAGCGCCGGCGCCACCAGCGAGATCAGGCCAAGCAGCGGCGCATTGTCGGACGCCACGATGCCGACGACGCCGACCGGCTCATGCAGCGCCAGTGTGACGGCGCGGGCCGGCGGCTGGTGGACGCGGCCCTCGAACTTGTCGGCCAGGCCGGCATAGAGGAACAGCCGCTCGATCGACATCTCGACCTCGTCGCGCGCGGCCTTGGCGGTGGCGCCGGTGAGCTCGGTGAGGCGCGCCGCAAATTCATCGGCACGGCCGGACAGGTTCTCGGCCAGATAGTACAGCACCTGGCTGCGGTTGTAGGCGGTCGCCTCCGGCCAGGCCTTGCAGGCGCGTGCAGCCGCGACGGCATCGCGAATATCCTTGCGGCTGCCGAGACCGACCTCGCCGGCAAACTTGCCCTTGGCAGTGGCTATATCAAGCGAATAATTGCCGTCCGGCCTGACCTGCTTGCCGCCGATGAACAGCTTTGCCGTGCGGTCGATGGCGTCGCCTTCCGCCCGCTCGACAGGATTTGTCGTAGCCGCTGCCGGCTTGACGACCGGGCCGAGCGGCAGCTTTGCCGAAAAATATTCGAGCATGCCCTCGCGCCCGCCTTCGCGACCAAAGCCGCTCTCGCGGTAGCCGCCGAAGCCGCAGGCGGCGTCGAACATGTTGGTGCCGTTGACCCAGACGACGCCGGCCTTCAATTGCGGCGCGACGTGCAGCGCAAGGTTGACGTTCTCGCTCCACACCGAAGCGGCCAGGCCGTAACGCGTGTTGTTGGCGAGCTCGATCGCTTCCTCGGTGTTGCGGAAGGTCATGGTCGCCAGCACCGGCCCGAATACTTCTTCCTGGGCCAGGATATTGGCCGGAGAAACACCGGTGGCGAGTGTCGGCAGGTGATAATAACCGGAAGACGGCAGCGCCACGTCCGGCTGCCAGCAGACGGCGCCCTGCTTGGCGCCTTCGGCGACCAGCCCCTTGACGCGATCGAGCTGGGTCAGGTCGACCAGCGGGCCGATATCGGTGTTCTTGTCGAGCGGGCTGCCGACGCGCAGCCGACTCATCCGCGCCTTGACCTTGGCGATGAAGGCTTCAGTGATGCCCTCCTGCACCAAAAGCCGCGAGCCGGCGCAGCAGACCTGGCCCTGGTTGAACCAGATGCCGTCGACCAGTCCCTCGACGGCGCTGTCTAGGTCGGCATCCTCGAAGACGACGAAGGCCGACTTGCCGCCAAGTTCCAGCGATATTTTTTTGCCCGACCCGGCGGTGGCCTTGCGGATGATCTTGCCGACCTCGGACGAGCCGGTGAAGGCGATTTTTTGGACGCCGGGATGATTGACGATTGCCCCACCCGCCTCCGGCCCGCCCTGGACGATGTTGACGACGCCCTTCGGCACGCCGGCGCGCTGGCAAATCTCGGCGAACAGGATGGCGGTAAGCGGCGTGAACTCAGCCGGCTTGAGCACCACCGTGCAGCCGGCGGCCAGCGCCGGCGCGATCTTCCAGGCCAGCATCAACAGCGGAAAGTTCCACGGGATGATCTGGCCGACGACGCCGACGCCCTTCTGATCAGCGAAATCCTTGTCCAGCGCCTGCGCCCAGCCGGCATGGTGGATGAAATGGCGGATGGCCAGCGGCACATCGATGTCGCGGCTTTCGCGGATCGGCTTGCCGTTGTCGATCGATTCCAGCACCGCAAACAGCCGCTGGTGGCGCTGCATGGCGCGGCCGATGGCATAGAGCACTTTGGCGCGTTGATAGCCGGTGGCTGCGGCCCATTTCGGCAGCGCCTTGGCCGCGGCCGAAACCGCGGCATCGATATCGGCAGCACCGGCATCCGACACCTTGGCCAGCAATTTTCCCGATGACGGGTCGCTGGTATCAAAAGTCTTGCCGCCGCCGGCCGCCTTCCAGTCGCCGCCGATGAACAGCCCCTTGGAAAAATCCCGCGCCGCAAGCCAGGCATCGGCCTCATTGCGGGCCTCCGGCGCCGGCCCGTAGTCCATGGCGTGATAGCGTTCGAGAATGTTCATCAGGCGCTCCCGATAGTCACGCCATCGCGTGGCGATGATTGGCCGAATAATGACCGGTCAAATGATGCTCGAGCTGGCGCTCGATGTCGGTCAAAAGGCTGGACGCGCCGAAGCGGAACAGGTCCGGCTCCAGCCATCGCCGGCCAAGCTCTTCCTTCATCAGCACCAGCCAGTCGAGCGAAGCCTTTGCCGTGGAAATGCCGCCGGCCGGCTTGAAGCCGATGAGGTAGCCGGTCTCCTCGAAATAGGCGCGGATGGCGCGCACCATGGCGAGGCCGACCGGCAATGTCGCGTTGACGCTTTCCTTGCCGGTCGAGGTCTTTATGAAATCGGCGCCGGCCATCATCGCCACCATCGAGGCGAGCATGACGTTGCGCAGCGTGGCGAGGTCGCCGGTGCCTAGGATGACCTTCAGATGCGCCTCGCCGCAGGCGGCGCGCATCGCAACGATCTCGTTGTAGAGTTCCTGCCATTTCGCGGCAAAGACCAGGCCGCGTGGAATGACGACGTCGATCTCGTCGGCGCCGTCGCTGACCGAGGCTTCGATCTCCTGCAGCCGCGTCGACAGCGGCGTGAGGCCGTGCGGAAAGGCGGTGGAAACGGCGGCGACATGGATGCCGCTGCCGCGCAGCGCATCGACGGCGGTGGCGACGAAGGGGTGATAGACGCAGACCGCCGCCGGGCGTATCTTTTCACCTGCAATGCCGAGGCCTTCCACGATGTCGCGGCGGAACGGATTGACCGCCTTGGCGCACAGCCGGCGCACGCGCTCGTCGGTGTCGTTCGAGTTCAGCGTCGTCAGGTCCATGCAGGCAACGGCGCGCAGCAGCCAGGCGGCCTGGTTGTCGGCCTTGATCGAGCGCCGCTTGGTCAGGCTGGCGACACGCCGTTCCAGCGCCGAGCGGTTGACGCTGCGCATCGATTCCATGAAGCCGAGATCGAGCTTCATGCCGGGATTGCGGGCAATGCCATGCGCTTGCGGCGCCGGCGCATTGGCGGCGGTGCGCGCCGGCAGCGGCGTGATCTTCGAAGGTCCGCGCTCTGCTTCGCGGCTGGTGCTGCTCATCTCCTGCCCCTTTGTTCGACGACTTGCGGTCGAAGATAGACCGTGAAGCAGCGCTTCACGAGTCCTTCAGGCGGTCATAGTTGAAAAAGCCAGCTGTGACATCAGCTGAACAGCGCTGCGGCGCTCTCCCTTCTCCCCTTGTGGGAGAAGGTGGCCGCCCACGGATCTTGCCTCCGGCAAGCCCGAGGAGAGGCTCCGCGGGTGTTCCAGCTTGGCACCGCCGCACTCCGTCCAGCAGCCCTCAACCGTCTTGGCGCTGCGCGCCAAGCGCCAGCGCGCGCTCTCCCTTCTCCCCTTGTGGGAGAAGGTGGCCGCGAAGCGGCCGGATGAGGGGTGTTCCAGCTTGGCGCCGCCGCATTCCGTCCAGCACCCCTCAACCGTCTTGGCGCTGCGCGCCAATCCACCTTCTCCCACAAGGGGAGAAGGAAAGAACCTACCCGACAAACGCGCGCTCGACGACGAAGCTTGCCGGATGATGCAGCGAGCCTTCCTCGAAGCCGAGGCTTTCGGCCAGTTCCTTGACATCCCTGAGCATGTGCATCGAGCCGCAGATCATGATGCGGTCGGTCTCCGGGTCGAGCTTGTCGATGCCGAGATCGGCATAGAATTTTCCCGAGCCGATCAGCGCGGTGATGCGGCCCATGCGCTCGGAGGTTTCGCGCGTTGTCGAATTGTAGAGCGTGACGCGGCCGCCGGTCAGCTCGCCGATCAGCGGGTCGTTCTCCAGCTCTGCAACCAGCTCCTGGCCGTAGGTCAGCTCGGCATTGTCGCGGCAGGTGTGGGTCAGCACGACCTGCTCGAATTTCTCAAAAGTGTCGGGGTCGCGCAGCAGGCTGGCGAAGGGCGCGATGCCGGTGCCGGTCGAGATCATGAACAAGCGTTTGGCCGGGGTCAGCGCGTCGACCACCAGCGTGCCGGTCGATTTTTGCCGCATGATGACGGTGTCGCCGATCTCGATCTTCTGCAGGTGCGAGGTCAGCGGGCCGTCCGGCACCTTGATCGAAAAAAATTCCAGCTCGTCGTCCCAGGCAGGGCTGGCGATCGAATAGGCGCGGAACACCGGCTTCTCGGCATTGGGCAGGCCGATCATGACGAACTCGCCGGAGCGGAAGCGCAGCGACTGCGGCCGGGTGATGCGGAACGAAAACAGCCGGTCGGTATAGTGCTTCACCGAGACGACGGTTTCGGCATAGACATTGGCCGGAATTGGGAACTGCAGCGGCCGGGCGCCGGCGGTGTTGAGCGCGGATGTGGTGTTCATCAAACCTAACCTTCTGGCCCAACCCGAGGGCGCTGACGCCAAAACTTCTACTGCGCGCCCGAACCGATCAGGTTCCGGCGTGCCGTTTGCACACTGCCAAGCGGTAAGCTCTTGTGTCCGGAATTTATTAGTATACAAATGATATTTGCGTCAAGACGCCAGGCTGAAACACCTTTCCAAACTGAGACATATCTGTAGTCCTGACATTTCGGGTTTCGACAATGGAAGAGAATTTTTCGGCGCAGACGCTGGATTCCTCGGGCAGCGTCGTCGCCGGCATCGACGTCGGCGGAACCTTTACCGACCTGCTTCTGATCGACGGCCGTCACGGCGGCAAGGTGCATATCGCCAAGACCCCGACCACCATCGACAACCAGGCCTTCGGCGTCGTTTCGGCGCTCGACGCCACCGGTTTTCCCATCCGCGGCATCGACCTCATCGTGCACGGCACGACGACCACCACCAACGCAGTGCTCGAGCGCCGGCTGGCCAGGACCGGCATGATCACCACGCGCGGCTTTCGCGACGTCATCGAGCTAGGCCGGCGGACGCGGCCGCAGGCCTATGGCATGACAGGCAGCTTCGTCCCGATCATTCCGCGCAATCTGCGGCTTGAAGTGGCGGAGCGCGTCGAAGCCTCGGGCGCAGTGCGCATTCCGCTCGACGAAGCCGAGATGCGCGCGGCGATCTCGCAGCTGATCGCGGCCGGCTGCGAATCCCTCGTCATCCATTTCCTGCATTCCTACGCCAATCCGGCACATGAGCGGCGCGCCGCCGAGATCGCCGCCGCGCTCTGGCCGAACAGCTACATCACGACAGGTCACGCATTGCTGTCGGAAGCGCGCGAATTCGAGCGCGGCGTCACCGCTTCGGTCAACGCCTCGGTGCAGCCGATCCTCGAGCGCTATGTCGAGCGGCTGCGCAAGGAATTGGGGTCAAAAGGCTACGCCCGCGACTTCCTGATCATGAACGGCAATGGCGGCATGATCTCGGCCCGCTTTGTCACCCGTGAATCGGCCAAGACCGTGATGTCCGGCCCGGCCTCCGGCGTCATCGCCGCCGCCTATACCGGAAAACGCGCCGGCTTCGAAAACCTGGTCACCTACGACATGGGCGGCACCTCGACCGACGTGGCGCTGATCCGCAACGCCGAACCGGCGGTGTCGAACGAGATCGAGATCGAATATGCGATGCCGATCCATGTGCCGATGGTGGCGGTGCACACCGTCGGCGCCGGCGGCGGCTCGATCGCCCGCGTCGATGCGGCCGGCCTGATCCAGATCGGCCCGGAAAGCGCCGGCGCCAATCCCGGCCCGATCTGCTACGGCCGCGGCGGCAGCGAGCCGACCATCACCGATGCCAATCTGGTGCTCGGCCGGCTGGCGCCGAAAAAGCTGCTTGCCGTCGAAAACCCGGTCACATCAGAGCATGTCACCGGCATTTTTGAAGACAGGATCGGCCGCCCCACCGGCCTGTCCGGTGTCGAAGCGGCGGGCGCGGTGCTGCGGCTCGGCAACATCAAGATGGCCGGCGCCATCCGCATGGTCTCGGTGTCGCGCGGCCACGACCCGCGCGATTTCGCGCTGTTCGCCTTCGGCGGCGCCGGACCGCTGCATGCGACAGCACTGGCGCGCGAGCTCGGCCTGCCAAAAGTGCTGGTGCCGGCGCGGCCGGGCATCACCAATGCGCTCGGCTGTGTCGTCGCCGATCTCAGGCACGATTTCGTCAACACCGTCAACCAGCCGGTAGCCGGGCTCGATGAAATCCAGCTTCACGCGATATTGGAACGACACCGAAACGAAGGCGAGGAGCTGATCGGCAAGGAAGCGGTGAAGCCGGAGACGATCCGCGTCACCCATTCTGCCGACATGCAGTTCGTCGGCCAGACCCACATCATCAACGTGCCGCTGCCGTCGTCTTCGGTGACGCGCGCGGTACTGCAGCAACTGTTCGAAAAAGCCTATTTCGCCCGCTTCAAGGTCGAGCTGCCGGAAATCCGCGCCAATCTGGTCAACCTCAACACCTCGGTCACCGGCGTGCGGCCGGCGATCGATCTTTCGCGATTGATCGACCCGGCTGGCCGCGCCAGAACGCTTGATGAGGCGTGCCGCGAAATCCGGCCGGTCTGGTATGGCGGGCGCTGGCACGACACGCCGGTCTATAGCAGGGAAAATCTGCCGCTCGACGCCGCCATAGAAGGGCCGGCGATCCTCGAACAGATGGACGCCACCACCGTGCTCGAGCCCGGCGACCGGGCGCGCTCGGACGCCGACGGCAACATCATCATAGAGGTGGGGCAGTTATGATAAGGCTTTCATCGAAGAGGACCCCCACCCCTAACCCCTCCCCACAAGGGGGAGGGGGATTTGGTCGAGCCACCAGTTCCTGGCATCGACACGCAGCGATTTGCTGCTTTCAGCGCCAACGAGAATCCCCCTCCCCCTTGTGGGGAGGGGTTAGGGGTGGGGGTCCTTCTTCGTCAGAATCCGCCCGCCTCGTCCAACTTGAGGCGCGCGGATGATCACTCTCGACACCATTACGCTTTCGGTCATCCAGGCGGCGCTGCAGCAGGTCTGCGACGAGATGGACCTGACGTTTTCGCGCGCTGCCTTTTCGCCGGTTATCGCCGAGGCCAACGATCGCTCCGACGGCATCTATTCGGCCGTCGATGGTTCGTTGATCGCGCAAGGCAGCCAGGGCCTGCCGGTGTTCGTCGGCGTCATGCAGTATTCGACCAGGACAGTGATCGAGATGATCGCCGACGGAAGCTGCCTGCCGCCCGAGCCCGGCGACATCTACATCGTCAACGACCCCTATCTCGGCGGCACCCATCTGATGGATGTGCGCTTCGCCATGCCGGTCTACCGCGACGGAAAAATCTTCTGCTGGCTGTCGAACACCGGCCACTGGCCCGATATCGGCGGCTCGGTGCCCGGCGGCTTTTCCGCCTCGGCAACGGCGGTCGAGCAGGAAGGCCTGCGGCTGCCGCCGGTGAAACTGTTCAAGCAGGGCGTGCTCGACCGCGAGATCTACGCCATCATCTGCTCGAACATCCGGGTTGCCGACCAGCGCATCGGCGATATCCGCGCACAGGCGGCGGCACTGCTGATCGGCCAGGATAGGCTCAACGGCATCCTCGATCGTTACGGTGACGAAACGGTCGTCGAGGCGATCGCCGAACTGCGCCGCCGCGCCGCCGAGCAGATGCGCGCCAACATATCGGCCATTCCCGACGGCATTTACCGCTCCAAAGCCTTCGTCGATTCCGACGGGGTGGTGAACGAGCCGCTGACCATCGCGCTGGCGGTCGAGAAACAAGGCGACACGCTCAGCTTCGATTTTTCCGGCTCATCAAAACCCTGCGCCGGGCCGATGAACAGCGTGCTGGCGACGACCTTGTCCTCGGTCTATCTCGCCATGCGTCACATTTTCCCCGACGTGCCGATCAGCGCCGGCGCCTTCGAGCCGCTGATCGTCAAGCGGCCGGAAGGGACTTTCCTCGACGCCAAATATCCGCGCCCGGTGTCGGGCTGCGCCGCCGAGGTTTCGCAGCGCATCGCCGAAGCGGTGTTCGCGGCCATGGTGCAGGCGCTGCCCGACAAGGTGACGGCGGCCCCGGCCGGCTCCAGCGGCAATTTCGCGCTCGGCGGCAACGACCCGGCCCGCGGCCGCGACTACGTCATGTACCAGATCTCCGGCGGCGGCTATGGCGGCAATGCCGGTCACGACGGCCTGACCAATGGCTGCTCGACCATCGGCATTTCCAAATCGCCGCCGGTCGAGATCATGGAGCAGGCGTTTCCGGTGCTCTACCGCCATTACGCCCTGCGCGAAGGCTCGGGCGGCGCCGGCAGGCATCGCGGCGGTTTCGGCCTCGCCTATGAGGTCGAGATCCTGCGCGGCGACGCCCGCGCCTCCTTCGTCATGGACCATGGCCGTTTCGGCCCGCAGGGCGCGCTCGGAGGCAAGGACGGCGCGGTCAACACGGTGACTGTTTTTCGCGACGGCCAGCAACATGTGCCGCCGCACCTCTCCAAGGAGCAGGACATCGCGCTGCAGGCCGGCGACCGCGTGCGCGTCGGCACGCCGGGCGGCGGCGGCTATGGCGATCCCCTGCAGCGCGATCCGCAACTGGTGCTGCGGGATGTCGCCCTGGGCTACTACACGCCCGAACAGGCCAGCGAGAAATTTGGCGTCGCCCTGTCGCCGGACGGCTCGGCAATCGACCAAGCCGCCACCGATCGGGCACGAGCAGCCGGCTGACCGCCGAAGCCTGCAATCGGCCTTGCCGCGCCGTGATCGCCGCAGGCCATGTCGTTTCCGTCTCCGCCGCGCCCACAAAACCCCGTAGACTCGGGCTCCACAACGGAGATCTGGATCATGCGCCTTTTCGGTCGTTTCTTGGCTGCAGCTTCCGTCGCCATGGCTGTCGCCACCGGCGCTGCCTCTGCCCAGGACAAGAAACTCAGGCTTGGCACCGAGGGCGCCTATCCGCCCTTCAACTATGCCAATGCCGATGGCACGCTGGGCGGCTTCGACATCGATCTCGGCAAGGCGCTTTGCGCCGAGATGAAGACCGAGTGCGAGTTCGTCGTGCAGGATTTCGACGGCTCGATCCCGGCACTGCAGGCCGGCAAGTTCGACGCCATCATCAACATCACCATCACGCCGGAACGCGCCGAGAAGGTCGACTTCACCCACAAATACTACCAGACGCCGCCGGCCATCGCGGTGCCGAAGGGTTCGACCGTCACCGGCACCTCGCCCGAGGACCTGAAAGGCAAGGCGCTTGGCGTGCAGAGCGCCACGATCCACCAGAATTTCGCCGAGCAGAAATACGCAGGCTCGACCATAAAACCCTATCCGACCGGCGACGACGCCCGCACCGACATGGTCAACGGTCGCCTCGACGCGGTGATGGACGGCTCGATCCTGCTGACCGAATGGCTGGAGAAGCCCGAGGGCGCCTGCTGCAAGCTGCTCGGCACCCTGGCGCCAGACCCGGCCATCCATGGCCCGGGTGTCGGCATCGCGCTGCAGAAGGGCAACAAGGAGTTGGCCCAAAAACTCGACGCGGCGATCGACGCGCTGCGCGCCAACGGCAAATACAAGGAAATCAACGACAAGTATTTTGCCTTCGACGTCTACGGCGAGTAGCGAGTCCCGGGCAATCGCCTCAGGTTTGCGCTGCCCCTCATCCGCCTGCCGCACCTTCTCCCCGTATAGTGACGGGGAGAAGGGGATTTCCTGCACCGCTGCCGATTGGCGAAATCCTCGGTGACGGCGTCCTTCTCCCCGTCACTATACGGGGAGAAGTGCCCGGCAGGGCGATGAGGGGCAGCGCCAACATCGACAATTGGTGAAGCCCGAACGGCGCTCCCCCTTCTACAGCAGCATCGTCGGGCCGGCCTCCACTTTCCCGCTTGACTGACCCGCCGTACCGAATACGCTGTTGGGGAAAATACCGGCTCCGACCGCCGGGCGGCAAAAATGCCTCGTATGCCTCGCCTTCCGCGGCGGCGGCTGCGGGGCATTGTTATTTTTGGGGATTTGCTTGGGACGGCTTATCGAAATCGGCATCCTTTACTCGCGGTCGGGCAACTACCGCCTGCTGTCCGAATCCTGCCGTTCCGGTGCGATGACGGCCATCGCCGACATCAATGCCGATCCCGCCATCCCGATCGAATTCGTTCCGGTGGAGCGCGACCCGCAAGGCAACATCGACGGCTACGCGACGGGCTGCGCCGACATTCTCGCCAACAGCGGCGCGCGCCACATCATTGGCTGCATCACGTCATGGAGCCGCAAGGAGGTCATCCCGATCCTCGAGCGCGCCGGCGGCACGCTCTGGTATGCCTGTCCCTATGAGGGCTTCGAAGCAAACGAGCATGTCGTCTACATGCACGCTTGCCCAAACCAACATCTCGTTCCGCTGCTGGCCCATGTCGTGCCGCGCTTCGGCGCCAACGGTTTCCTGCTCGGCTCGAACTACATCTGGGGCTGGGAGACCAACCGTGTCGCCCGCGACCTGATCGCCGACGCCGGCGGCAAGGTTTTGGGCGAGCGCTATCTGCCGCTCGGTGAGGTCGATGTCTCCAGGCTGATCGCCGAGATCCAGGCGACCCGGCCGGATTTCGTCCTGAACAACCTGATCGGCTCGTCGTCCTACGCCTTTATCACTGCCTATGCCGAGCTCGCCGAACGCGACCCGCATTTCAGGCCGGAGCGCTGCCCGATCCTGTCCTGCAATCTCACCGAATGCGAGTTGCCGGCGCTTAACGAGGCGGGCAATGGCCACCTTTCCGTCGGGCCATACTTTCACGACATCTCGGCAGCGGATCGCCAGGGCGATTCGCCGCCCTCCATCATGCCTGCCTCGTCCTTCGAGGCGGCGGCCTATGCCTCGGTGCGGACGCTTGCCGAAATCCTCGCCCGCAATCCCGGCGCACAATGGCCGGATCTTTCCCAGGCCTTTGCCGGAACCTCGTTTCGAACCCCGCTCGGCGACATCTCCATCGATCCACAAACCCAGCACGCCACCTTGCCGGTGCAGATCGGGCGCATCGAGGGCACCGCGTTCAAGACTGTGATGGTGACCAAGGGTGTCGCGCCCGATCCCTATCTGTCCCGCTATGACCGGACCGAGACATTCGGCCGCCCACGCCTGAGGGTGGTCTCGTGAGCAAGGTCCCGCGCATCCCGAATCTCGGCGGCGCCAGGGCCTTTGTCCTGCATCGTCCGCATCCGACGGTGCTAGCTATCACGCGGCAATTGTCGGCCATCGGCCTCGAGACGGTCGGCTGCTGGCCGGAACTGCCGGCCGAGGCGCTGGCGGCGGACTTCGTTTTCTTCGATGCCGATCTCGGCTTCGACGAACAATTCCCGTGGGCGCCGGGTGAGGCGCCGATGCCGCTGGTCGCGCTGATCGGCTCCGAAGCGCCGGGCCGCATCGAGTGGGCACTGTCGCACAAGGCCGACGCCCAGTTGCTGAAGCCGGTCGGCAATGCCGGCGTCTACAGCGCCCTTTTGATCGCGCGGCAGAGTTTCGAGGCGCGCAAGCTTTTGGCAAGCGAGATATCGTCGCTTCGCCTGCGCGTCGCGGAGCGCCAGACCATCGTGCGCGCGGTGGAAGCCCTGTCGAAAGGTGCCGAGGACGGCCGCGCCTATGCGCAGCTGCGGTCGCTGGCGATGAGCTGGCAGATCAGCGTCGAGGAGGCCGCGCGCAGGATCGTGGCGATGACGGAAGAAGAAGGCGGCGATGACCAGTCCCATCGCGCCTGACCTTCCGGCAACCGGGCGCATGCCGGCCAGGCCGCGCGCCGGCGTCTGGCGGCGCCTGGTCAAGCGTCCCCTGGCATTGATCGGCCTGGTGATCGTTGCCGTCGTCCTGGCCGGCGCCGTCCTGGCGCCGTGGCTGACGGGCTACGATCCGAACGAGCAGATGTTCGACGGGCTGACGCTTGAAGGCGCGCCCTTGCCGCCGAATGCCAGCTTCTGGCTGGGCACGGACCTGCTCGGCCGCGATCTGCTGACCCGCATCCTTTTCGGCGCACGCACCTCGCTGATCATCGGCATCGTCGCCAACGGCGTGGCGCTTCTGATCGGCACGCTGGTTGGCGTCACCGCGGGCTATTTCCGCGGCTGGATCGGTGGCGCGCTGATGCGCTTCACCGACCTGATGATGGCCTTTCCGGCGCTGCTGCTCGCCATCTGCCTGGCGGCGGTGCTCCAGCCGAGCCTGTGGATCGTTGCCATGGTGATCGCCCTGGTGAACTGGGTGCAGACCGCGCGGGTCATCTACACCGAGACAAGCTCGCTCGCCGAGCGCGAGTTCATCGACGCCGAGCGCACCATCGGGGCCAGCGCGCCACGCATCCTGTTTCGCCATATCCTGCCGCATCTGCTGCCGACGATCATCGTCTGGGGCACGCTCGGCATCTCGACCACGGTGCTGCTCGAAGCAACGCTCAGCTATCTCGGCATCGGCGTGCAGCCGCCGACCGCATCCTGGGGCAACATCATTTTCGA
The DNA here is from genome assembly GCF_055811575.1 of Mesorhizobium sp. WSM4815. Classification (NCBI taxonomy): domain Bacteria; kingdom Pseudomonadati; phylum Pseudomonadota; class Alphaproteobacteria; order Hyphomicrobiales; family Phyllobacteriaceae; genus Mesorhizobium; species Mesorhizobium sp. WSM4815. Next base: position 126,846 of record NZ_JBVVQS010000102.1, read on the forward strand.
GAACCAGACCTATTTCCAGGCAGCGCCCTGGCTGGTCTTCTTTCCGGGTGCGGCGATCCTGGCGCTGGCGCTGGCCTTCAACCTCATCGGCGATGCGCTGCGCGACATCCTCGATCCGACGCAAAGGGGCCGGGCATGATCGCCTATCTCGGCCGCCGCGTTATCCAGTCCGTGCTCATCCTGCTCGGCGTCTCATTGATCACATTTGCACTGCTCTACCTGCTGCCCGCCGACCCCGTCCGCCAGATCGCCGGCCGCAGTGCCACGCCCGAAACGGTCGAGAACATCCGCCGGCAGCTCGGCCTCGATCAGCCCTTCTTCATCCAGTACTGGCACTATCTGACCAGCCTGCTCAGCGGCGATCTCGGCCGCTCCTACATCCAGCGTTCCGAGGTCACGGAGCTCATCGTCTCGCGGCTGCCGGCAAGCCTGCTGCTGATGGTCGGCGCCATCCTTTGCGAGCTGGCGATCGGCCTGACGATGGGCCTTGTTGCCGCCGTCAGGCGCGGCACCGCCACCGACCAGACGCTGATGGTCGCGTCCTTTGTCGGCGTCTCGGCGCCGCAGTTCGTCGTCGGCCTGCTGCTCCTTTACGTATTCGCCGTGCAGCTCGGCTGGTTTCCGATCGGCGGCTACGGCACCTGGCGCCATCTGGTGCTGCCGTCCCTGACCATGGGAATACTCGGCGCCGGCTGGTACGCCCGCATGATGCGCTCGTCGATGATCGACGTGCTGCGCCAGGATTATATGCGGACCGCCCGCGCCAAGGGCCTTGCGCGCGGCGCTATCATCTTCCGCCATGCACTGCCCAACGCCATCCTGCCGGTCATCGCCATGATCGGCATCGACATCGGCATCTTCATGGGCGGCATCGTGGTGGTCGAAAGCGTGTTCGGCTGGCCCGGCATCGGCCAGCTTGCCTGGCAGGCCATCCAGCGCGTCGACATTCCGATCATCATGGGTGTCACCCTGGTTTCGGCCTTCGCCATCGTGCTCGGCAATCTCCTGGCCGACACCGTCGCACCGTTCATCGATCCGCGCATCAAGCTCAGATGAAGGCCAAAAAAAGACCGGTAACAACCAGAGAAAGGGAACATCAGATGAAGAAATTCTTGACCTCCACCGTTGCGGTATCGGCGCTCGCGCTGATGCTCGGCATGACAAGCGCCCGCGCCGAACACGCCGTCGATCCGAACGCCAAGCCGGGCGGCGCGATCACCATTACCTACAAGGACGACGTCGCCACGCTCGATCCGGCCATCGGCTATGACTGGCAGAACTGGTCGATGATCAAGAGCCTGTTCGACGGGCTGATGGACTACAAGCCGGGCACCACCAATCTGCGGCCCGACCTCGCCGAGAGCTACGAGATTGCGCCTGACGGCAAGACCTTCACCTTCAAGCTGCGCCAAGGGGTGAAGTTCCACAATGGCCGCGAGATGACTGCCGACGACGTGAAATATTCGCTCGATCGCGTCACCAATCCGAAGACGCAGAGTCCGGGCGCCGGCTTCTTTGGCTCGATCAAGGGCCATGAGGATGTCGCTGCAGGCAAGGCGGAAAGCCTGGCGGGCGTCACCGTGGTCGACCCCTACACCATCAAGTTCGAACTGACCCGGCCCGACGCCACCTTCCTGCATGTCATGGCCATCAACTTCTCGCATGTCGTGCCGAAAGAGGAGGTCGAGAAATACGGCGCGGATTTTGGCAAGCATCCGGTCGGCACCGGGGCTTTCAAGTTCGCCGAATGGACGCTCGGCCAGCGCGTCGTCTTCGAGCGCAACCCGGATTACTGGCACAAGGGCCTGCCGCATCTCGACAAGGTCACCTTCGAGATCGGGCAGGAGCCGATCGTCGCGCTGCTGCGGCTGCAGAAGGGCGAGATCGACGTGCTCGGCGACGTTATTCCGCCGGCCAAGTTCCAGGAGGTGATGGCCGATCCCGAGCAGAAGGCCCGTGTCGTCGAGGGCGGCCAGTTGCACACCGGCTACATCACCATGAACACCACCATGGCGCCTTTCGACAATGTGAAGGTGCGGCAAGCGGTCAACATGGCGATCAACAAGGACCGTATCGTCCAGCTGATCAACAACCGCGGGGTGCCGGCCAACCAGCCGCTGCCGCCATCGATGCCCGGCTACGACAAGGAATTCAAGGGCTATCCCTATGACGTGGCCAAGGCCAAGGCTTTGCTTGCCGAGGCCGGTCATCCCGATGGTTTCGACACCCAGCTGTTCGCAATGAATACCGATCCCAACCCGCGCATTGCCCAGGCGATCCAGCAGGACCTGGCGGCAGTCGGCATCAAGGCCAGCATCCAGTCGCTGGCGCAGGCCAATGTCATCGCGGCCGGCGGCGACAAGGCCGGCGCGCCGATGATCTGGTCCGGCGGCATGGCCTGGATCGCCGATTTCCCCGATCCGTCGAATTTCTACGGGCCGATCCTCAGCTGCGCCGGCGCGGTTCCGGGCGGCTGGAACTGGTCGTGGTACTGCAACAAGGATCTCGACGCCAAGGCGGCGGAGGCCGACTCGATCGTCGACCCGGCCAAATCAGGCGAACGTGCCAGGATGTGGAGCGCGATCTACGGCAAGATCATAGAAGACGCGCCCTGGGTGCCGGTCTTCAACGAGCAGCGCTTCACCATGAAATCGCCCCGGATGGGCGGCGCCGACAATCTCTATGTCGACCCTGTCCATATCCCGATCAACTACGACAATGTGTATGTGACCGATGTGCAATAACTGCGACTACACCATCCACGGGCGCCATCACCATTTCGGCTGGGACAATTCCTTTGTCTCGACTGAGCGGGTGGCGCCCGGTTCGACGATCGAGTTTCAGTGCCTGGACTCGTCCGGAGGCCAGTTGACGCTGGACAGCACTGTGGACGACGTCGCTTTGCTCGACTTCGCTAAGGTGAACCCCGTCACCGGGCCCATCTATGTCGACGGGGCTGAGCCGGGCGACGCGCTGAAGATCACAATTGAGGCGTTCAAGCCGTCCGGATTCGGCTGGACGGCGAACATTCCGGGGTTCGGGCTGCTCGCCGACGATTTTCCGGAGCCGGCGCTGAACATCTGGACATACGACGCCGCCTCGCTCGAGCCGGCGCTGTTCGGCAAGCATGCGCGGGTGCCGCTAAAACCCTTTGCCGGCACCATCGGCAACGCGCCGGCTGAAATGGGCCTCCACTCGGTGGTGCCGCCAAGGCGCGTCGGTGGCAATCTCGACATCCGCGATCTCGCGGCCGGCACCACGCTCTATCTGCCGGTGGAGGTGGCCGGTGCGCTGTTTTCGGTCGGCGACACGCATGCCGCGCAGGGCGACGGCGAAGTGTGCGGAACGGCGATCGAAAGCCCGATGGATGTCGTGCTCAAGCTCGACCTGATTAAGGATGCGCGGTTGAAGACACCGCGCTTCACCACGCCAGGGCCAGTGACGCGCCATCTCGATGCCAAGGGCTATGAGGTGACGACCGGCATCGGACCGGACCTGATGACGGGCGCCAGGGAAGCGGTCTCGCAGATGATCGACCTGCTTGCCGGCCGCTACGGAATGGATCCAGTCGAGGCCTACATGCTGGTTTCGGTCTGCGGCGATCTCCGGATCAGCGAAATCGTCGACATGCCGAACTGGGTGGTGTCGTTCTACTTCCCGCGCTGCGTGTTTGAATGAACGCTGCGTTCCGTCACACCCCCCTCTGGTCTGCCGACCATCTCCCCCGCAAGGGGGGAGATCGGACGTCACGAGGGATTTCGCCAATCTTCAACGGCGAAGAATGGCCGCGGGGGCGAAACTGCCAATCTCCCCCCTTGCGGGGGAGATGTCCGGCAGGACAGAGGGGGGTGCGCAGGAACACGACCTTCTCCCGGCCGCGCCCACAATGACCCTCGCCGACAACCCCATCCTCGATATCGCCAACCTCTCCGTCAGCGTGCGCGGCGAGGACGGCGAACGGGAAGTCGTGTCGGACCTGTCGCTGACGCTCAAGCGTGGCGAGACGCTTTGCATTGCCGGTGAATCCGGGTCCGGCAAATCGATGACCGCGCTGGCGATCATGCAGTTGCTTCCGCAGCCCGCCGCCCGGATAGAATCCGGCGCGATCCGGCTTCGCGATATGGATCGGAGAGAGATCGACCTCGCGACACTCAACGAGCGTCGGATGCGCCGCATTCGCGGCGACCGCATCGCGATGATCTTCCAGGAGCCGATGACCTCGCTCAATCCGGTGCTGTCGATCGGCCGGCAGCTGGTCGAATCCATCGAGGCCCATACCGGCCTGTCACGCGCCGAGGCGCGCCGGCGCGCCATCGAGGCGCTGAAGGCCGTCCGCATCCCGGAAGCCGAAAGCCGGCTAAAACAGTTTCCGCACGAACTGTCCGGCGGTATGCGCCAGCGCGTGATGATCGCCATGGCGCTGGCGCTGAAACCGGATGTGCTGATCGCCGACGAGCCGACGACGGCGCTCGACGTCACGGTGCAAGGCGAGGTGCTGGAACTGTTGCGCGATCTGCAGCGCGAACACGGCACCAGCGTCATCCTCATCACCCACGACATGGGCGTGGTTGCCGAAATGGCCGATCGCGTCGTCATCATGCGGCACGGCCGCATGGTCGAGCAGGGAACAGCCGCCGACATCTTTGCCCGCCCGCAAGCCGACTATACGCGTGAACTGCTCGCCGCCGTGCCGCGCATTGGTACCGGCGTCGGCCGCCAAAAATCCGCCGAACAAAAATCCGTCGAAACGGAAATGCCCGGAAGCGTGGCGGTGGTCAACGATCTGCATGTCCGCTTCGACCTGCGCGGTGGCTTCTTCGGCCAAGTGAACCGCCGTGTCCACGCCGTCGAAGGCATCAGCTTCTCGATCGCGCCGCACGAGACGCTGGCGCTGGTCGGCGAATCCGGCTGCGGCAAGTCGACCACCGCCAAGGCGCTGGCCGGGCTCGTGCCCTACCACGGCGATATCGTCATTGGCGGGCGCAATCTGGCGGGCCTTGGCCGTGACCAGCGCAAGGCGGTTCGCCGCGATGTGCAGATGATTTTCCAGGATCCCTATGCCTCGCTTGACCCGCGCATGCGCGTCGGCGACCTCGTTGCCGAGCCGCTGTTGATCCATGGCATCGCTTCGAAGGAAGAGCGTAGCCAGCTTGTGGCGGCGCTGTTCGAACGCGTCGGCCTGTCGGCCGACCAGATGGAGCTCTATCCGCACGAATTCTCGGGCGGCCAGCGTCAGCGCATCTGCATCGCGCGCGCTCTCGCGCTCAGGCCCAAACTCATCATCGCCGACGAAAGCGTTTCGGCGCTCGACGTGTCGGTCCAGGCCCGGGTGCTCGACCTGCTGAAGGAACTGCAGCGCGAATTCGGCATCGCCTATCTGTTCATCTCGCACGACATGGCGGTGGTCGAGAACATTTCCGATCGTGTCGCCGTAATGTATCTCGGCCAGATCGTCGAAATGGGCACCCGCGACCAGGTCTTTTCGAACCCGCGCCATCCCTACACGAAGCGCTTGATCGAGGCCGTGCCGGTGCCCGATCCGGCAAAGCGCCGGCCGCGTTTCGCGCGTCTCGACCAGGAGATCCCGAGCCCGACTCGAAAAATTGGCGAAGAGCCGCCGAAACTGGCCCTGAAGGATTTTGGCAACGGTCATCTCGTTGCGGTTTCCTGACGTGCGCAACTGTCGGCATTCTTGCGACGCTCAGAGCCAGCGCCGCACGCGTTGCCTGTAGTCGAGATACGCACTGCCGAAACGCCGTTCGAGATAGGCCTCCTCGCGGGCGACGACGCCGTAGCGGATCAGGATTGCAAGCGGCAGCGTGAGGACAAGGATCCAGATATTCTGCGCGGCCACGCCGATGCCGCCATAGATGAGGAACATGCCGAGGTAGATCGGATTGCGCGTCCATCCGTGGATGCCGGTCATCACCAGCACGCGCGTCGGCTCATTCGTCGGCACCGGCGTCGCCGCGCGGGAGAAATTGCGAATGCCCGCCGCGAAAAGCGCAAAACCGATCAAGATCAGCGAGCCGCCGATGATCCAGCTAACCAGCCCCAGACTGGGGAACGGCAAACGCAGCAGGCGATCCAGCACGAAGCCGATCAGCAGAGCGGCGAGAAAGAGCAGGGGCGGTCTCGCGATGACGCCTGCGGTTCCGCTGTCGGTTTGCCCAGCCGGGTCCATTTCCATGCCTGCTCCCGCAGATGCCTAGCCTATGAAGCCAGAGTCGCCCACAGATGACAACCAAGGTGTCATCCTAAAAATTGACAACGTAGGTGTCAATCGCCGAAATTGACCTAGACAAAGGGAATGGAAGCGATGGCGGCACGACACGGGACCGACCGAACGAAGGGAGCGGATCCCATCGTTGACGGCAAGGCCGAGGCGGTCACCGAGTTGATGCTCGAAGTGGCCCAGTGCTTCTTCAGAATCCGGGCTCTCGGCCAGAAGACAGGGCTCATCACCAGTTGGGGCGGCGGTGCGTTCGGCTTCATGCGAAGCCTGGCGCTGCTTGGTCCGCTCACCGTGCCGCAGATCGCCCAAATGCGGCCCACCAGCCGTCAGCGCATGCAGCGGCTGGCGGATGAGCTTGCGGCCGAGGGGCTGGTCGAATTCGTCGACAATCCAAAACACCGGCGCTCGAAGCTTGTGCAGCTGACGCGCAAGGGCGCCGCGCGCTACGGTGAGTTGAACGCCCAGCTGTTGGCGATCGCCTCGACCATGGGCGTCGCTCTCGACGAAGCCGACATCCGCAAGACCATCGGGATCGTACGGCAGCTGAGCGACGACGTGAAAGTGCGCTCGGAGCGGCTGCCGTAGCGCTGGCGCAAAGGCGGCGCGGCGCCATTGATGGGAATCCTGCTTGAGCGCCTCCCCGATCGCGTGCCGTTTCAGCCCGGATGCGCTTGGCTGTTGCCGCTTCCGTCCGGCCCCGCCGGCGAACATTTGCCAGCCGGAACCTCTGCGGAGCTGAGGCGTTCGAACCGCAGGGGCTGAGAGCTGCACCTGCAATTTGCAAAGAGTACTGCAATGGCTCAGAAATCAAAGATAACCACAGGCACGAACGACCGGCCGCGCAACGAAACCATTGGCCAATCCGGCGAAGGTCTGCCTGATGACAGCAGCACGTCGCTTGAAGTCGACGAGACCGCCGCCCGGATGACAGGCAAGCTGCAAGGCAGACCTGCGCAACTTGCGGAAGGTCAAGCTAATCCCGACGAAGTCCCGGCTGGCATTCCTGGCACCGGCGAGAATTTCTGTCGCCGCTGCGCCGGGACAGGCATGATCGACGGCCGCACCTGCCCCGAATGCGGCGGAACCGGAAAGGTGACGACGCCGATAGGCGGAGGCTAAGGCGATCAGGGGGAGCGATCTCGCGGCAACCTCGACCCCTGAAGAGCCAAGGGGCCGATGGCAATTGTGCGGGTCAGATCGCCGGCACCCATTTCCAGAACACGCCCTCCATCCGGTCGGGGTAGTGCTTGAACTCGCATTCGAAGCGCCATCCGTAAGTCTTTGCGGCCGCCAGCGCTGCCTTGCTGACTGGGTTCATGCCGGTTCCCGGCGCGAACCAGTCTTCCAGCAAGTCGTCGGGCACGTAGGCGCCGATCCTCAAAGGCAGCTTTTCGAGGACGACATCCATTTCCTCAGGTGCGGACAATGAGGTCTCCCTTCAGGTCTACCTACGAACAAGTCATTCGAAGCCGATTGGGTTCCAGAGCATTGGTGAGATTGGAGGTGAGCGTGATGGGTGGGGTTGCTCGCGCTGGTTGATGGGTGAATTCGGCGCAGGGTCGCCCAAAAGTTGACTGGCCGAACCGAGAGGCCCTGGGGAAAGTTCGCCCGCAGTCCGAGTCAGTACGTGCACGACAAAATTCATCACCCCCATGGTCATCTTTCGCATTGTCTTTGTGGGCCACGTTCGAATATTTAGATGGCATTGGGGGAACAGCCAAACAACCTAGCCAAACTTGACGCGCTGATTGCTGCCGGTTCGCAGTCCGGCGGATCGGAGCTTGCCAACTATCAGCTCTTCGTCATCGGTCTGTGCGAGGCACTTGGGCTTGAGCGTCCGAACATGGCGCAGGAACAGAACCACCTGAACGACTATGTGTTCGAGCGCCGGGTGGATTTCAAGCATCCTGACGGCACTCGCTCTGCGGGGCGGATCGACTGCTATCGGCGTGGCTGTTTCATCCTCGAAGCCAAGCAGTCGGGTAAACGCCAGGCTGCAAAGGTCGATACCAGCCAGTTACTCTTGATCCCGGAGGACGCCACTCACCGCAAGCCCGGCCAAGCCAAACGCGGTACTCGCGGATGGGACCAGGTGATGCTCGCTGCTCGCAAGCAAGCAGAGGACTACGCACGTGCGCTTCCGGTCGAACACGGTTACCCGCCCTTCCTGCTCGTAGTCGATGTAGGTCACGTGATCGAGATCTATGCCGACTTCTCCGGTCAGGGGAAGAACTACGCACATTTCCCCGACCGCCAGACATATGGCATCAGCATGGACGACCTTCGCGACAGTAAGATTCAGACACGCCTACGAGCGATCTGGACCGATCCGCTTTCGCTCGACCCGACACGCATATCGGCTGAGGTCACGCGCGACATAGCGGAACGTCTTGCCAGGATCGCCAAGCGGCTTGAAGGCAAGCATGACGCCAAGGACGTGGCGGAGTTCCTGATGCGCTGCCTGTTCACAATGTTCGCTGAGGACGTGAACCTCATCCCAGAGAAAGGCTTTCAGAAGCTCCTCGGTCAGATGAAGGATACACCAGAGCATTTTGTGTCTGCGTTGGAGAGCCTTTGGGCAGTCATGGACACGGGCGGCTATGCACCTCATCTCAACGCCACCTTAAAGAAGTTCAACGGCTCGCTTTTCAAGAAGCGCTCTGCCCTCCCGCTAGACAAGGACGATATCAACGAGTTGTGGATAGCGGCGGGCAAGGACTGGTCGAATGTTGAGCCTGCGATCTTCGGCACGCTGCTTGAGCGTGCACTGGACCCTCGCGAACGGTCTAAACTCGGCGCGCATTACACGCCGCGCGCCTACGTCGAGCGTCTGGTCGTGCCCACCATCATTGAACCGTTGCGTGCCGACTGGGAGCTGGTTCAGGGGCAAATAAAGGAGCTGCGCGACAAGAGCGACCACGCCGGGGCCTTGGCGGCAGTGAAGGCGTATCACCACAAGCTCTGCACGACACGCGTGCTGGACCCGGCCTGTGGCACTGGCAACTTTCTCTATGTCAGCCTCGAATTGATGAAGCGCCTCGAAGGCGAGGTGCTGGAGGCGCTAGATGATCTTGGCGAGGATCAGGCGCGCTTCGCCATGGAAGGGGAGACGGTCAACCCGCGCCAGTTCTACGGGCTGGAGTTGAATCCGCGTGCAGTTCCCATCGCCGATCTCGTACTCTGGATCGGTTATCTGAAATGGCAGCTCAAGACCGCCGGTCCCAGCTCGATCACCGAACCGATCCTGCACGCCTATGGCACCATCACCCGGCAGGACGCTGTCATCGTGTATGATCGGCAAGAGCTGTTGCGGGATGCCGGCGGACGCCCCTTGTCGCGCTGGGATGGTGTGACCAGAAAGCTGCACCCGATCACGGGCGAGGAAATTCCCGACTCGGACGCGCAAATGCCGGTCTACACCTATGTGAACCCTAAGCGTGCGCCATGGCCCGAGGTCGAGTTCATCGTCGGTAACCCGCCCTTCATCGGTGGCAAGGATATGCGCGCCGAGCTGGGCGACGGCTACGCGGAAGCCTGCTGGGCGGCGCGCCCGTATATTTCGGGCGGGGCAGATTTCGTGATGCACTTCTGGGACGAGGCTGCGACCCGGCTGCTGCGCAAGCCGATGAAGGGCCAGACAAATCCGCTAAGGCGCTTCGGCTTCATCACGACTAATTCCATCACCCAGACCTTCTCCCGCCGTGTCATCGAGCGCCACATGGCTGCCAAGGAGGTGCTATCGCTGGTCTTCGCGGTCCCGAATCATCCATGGCTGAAAGCGTCAGACAAGGCTGCCGTGCGCATCGCCATGACCGTCGCGGAGAAAGGTGAGCACGAGGGCGTTCTGGCGGAGGTCATGTCGGAGTCGGGGCTGAACACCGACACGCCTCAGGTGGCGCTGGAAACTCGCGACGGGAGAGTTCGCGCGAACCTCACGATTGGGGCCGACATCGCGTCCGCAAAGTCTCTGCTTGCCAACGACCTACTGTCCAGCCCCGGCGTGAAGCTCCATGGCGCGGGCTTCATCGTCACACCTACACAAGCAAAGGGGCTGGGACTTGGGACGGTTGAAGGGCTGGAAAAGCACATCCTGCCCTATCGAAATGGGAGGGACATAGCGCAGCGCCCGCGCGGTGTAATGGTCATCGACCTATTTCCGCTAGACGTGGAGGAAGTCCGCACACGTTTTCCAGCCGTATATCAGCACGTACTGGACAATGTGAAACCGGAACGAGATTACAACAATCGAGCCAGCTACCGCGATCTCTGGTGGATCTTCGGTGAGCCGAGACGGGACTTGCGTCCGGCACTAGAGAGGTTGCCGCGCTATATCGTAACCGTCGAGACCACCCGGCACCGGACATTTCAGTTCCTCGATGCCAGCATCCGACCTGACAACAAGCTGATTGCTATCGGTCTCGCGTCCGCCGGACATACCGCCGTGCTATCCTCGCGCCTGCACGTGGTTTGGTCCATCGCCAAGGGCGCATGGATGGGCGTTGGCAATGATCCCGTCTACGCAAAGAGTGAGACGTTCGACCCGTTTCCGTTTCCGGTTGCGGTTGATCCGAAACTGACACCCGTCAATCCGCTCTACGCCCAGCAAGAACGCCTTCGCGAGCTTGGCGAACGGCTGAACGATTTCCGCAAGGAACGTTTGGCCGAACACTCCTTCCTGACTATGACCGGCCTCTACAACGCGCTGGAGCGACTGCGCGAATTGGAGAACAGCTGCGACGTGCCGCAGCTGACCGCCGCGGAGCGCGACGTGCATCAGGCGGGGCGGATCTCGATGCTGAAGGAGATCCATGACGACATCGACCGCGCCGTGCTCGCCGCCTACGGCTGGGAAGACCTGATCCCTGCGCTGGTTGGTAAGCCAGGCGCAACACTGCCATCGCCCTACAAGACAGAAGCGCAGGAACAGGCGGAACAAGAACTGTTGACCCGGCTGGTCTGGCTCAATCAGGAACGGGCGATGGAGGAAAAGCGCGGCGTCGTGCGCTGGCTGCGCCCCGACTACCAGATCCCGAGGCTGGGTGTGAAAGCGCCGAAGGTGGAAGGCGAGCACGTCGGCACGCTCGACATCATCGTGCCTGGAACCTCGGACAAGCTGAAATGGCCTTCCGACGGGCTTGAGCAGATCAGGTTGGTTCGCGACCTGCTCGCTAAGGCTCCAGCACCGACTCCGCCCGACGCCATCGTCAGCGTGTTCGAAGGCAAAAATACTGCAAAGCGCCGCGGTCGTATCGAGGAGGTGCTTGAAACACTGGTCGCCACCGGCATTGCCCGAGCAGGGGAGTTGGACGGGCGGCGCAAATACTTCCTACCGCGCTAAAGGCCGGAACCTTAGTCAGAAATCTTGGACTAGGTCAGACGGCTCAATGCCTTCCTAGCGACGAGAATGAACAATACGGCAGCCAAACCAAGGCACGCAACGCCAACATTAGTGGTCTCGACAGACGCACCAAGAATATTGATTTTGGTGGCGGTCTGCGAGCCGGTGAGACCTACCAGTTTGAGCCCATAATATAGAAATGCGAGACACAGCACAAATGCCATGGCAGTAATTACAGTTGCGTACCTATGAGAACTCAATGCCTTTCCTCCATCTCCCGAAATGATCAGCGCAAGCGCAACGAAGTGCTCAATCTTCTCTCTGTCTTGCGGGCCCAATTCACTAAGTCTTTGTTTAAAAATACTGAGCCTGTCCTCTTCTGGGGTTGAGGCTAGTTCACCAATAATGCTATCACTTATCTCGCGCCAGCTTCCCACCCTATTCGCCTCAATTCGGCGATCGGTAGATGAGTTCGACATCATGGCTCAAATCAATAGCTTGCATGCGATCAGCTGTATCGTCATACATTTTATTCGGTATATCACTTATACTCTTAAAGTCACCCAATCCTGTCCCTGTGACCCGGGAGTGGATACGGTAGATCGCTCGAATATCTCCGCGACTAACGAATTTTGTAAGTTCTTCGTTAAGTGCGCTTGATGCAGGCGCATCAACAATTTCAACAACGCGGCGAAACGGATATTCGACCGGTCGGTCTGATCGGCGCATAGCTTGCACCAAGTCAGCCAACCTCCGTTTCCAGCCCGACGGCATCATACGTTATGCTCGATGACAGTTTCTAGAATGCGCTCGTACTCTGTCCTAGTCACCTTGCTAGTTATGGCAAACTCGTTAGCGTCTCCACTGAAAATCAGGTTCACATCGCGCGCAAGTGTCCCGTTCTTTCGAATAGTTACGCTCGCCCGATCGCAATGGGCATGGTCTTTCTTTGCCAGGAAACGGTCGACGCTCGCAACTGCCTCTACGTCGTCGTACATGCTGGCACCCGGAAAACCTGTGGCGGCGACCAGGCGTGTACCGTCAAGGTTTGTATGCTGTGTATGACGGAGACCAAAGGTCGCCATGACTGTAGATCGCTTTGTCCGATCCAACAAAGCCGCCTTGAGCTTGTCTAGATTGTCGTCTCGCCAATCCAGCCTATCAACTAGCGGCGATAATAGCGTAAAGACTGAATTGGTAAGGCCAGAATAGCTTATGGAGTCAGAGTGAGACTGTATCCTAATTTCAGCCCGACCATTCTCCATTATCCTCATAATATTTACCGCTCGGTATGGGACCTCGTTGTATGTTACAATGAGTTTTCCGCCGTTCGACGTGTCTGACTCCTTCTCAAGAGAGGCCCTCCTCTCAACGATCTTGAAGACAACTGATCTAATACCGCTCTCCGTATCCTGGCGAACCTCAACAATAGTTGGCTTAACAGGCATGTCCACTATGGAGATGGTATCAACAGCAGGAAATCCCGCGGACGTTAGCCTTTGATCGAGCGTTCCATCGAATAGCTTTGACAGGTTTCTGCCTGCTACCAATGTGTATAGGAATATATGCTGACTTCCGTGTTCTTCTGTCTGCCGCAGAAGTTCTGTCAGGTCATCGCTTGACAAGGCGTCGCGCTCGACAGCGGCCTTGAGCCGTAGATCGATCATCTGTGCCCAAGAGTTACCTGAGTAGGGCAAATCTCGTGAGCGAAGGAAATTGCTTACCTGCTCTAGCGTACCCTGTCGCTTGATCAGGCCGTACATTGTCTCAAGGCTCATGTCCCCTCCCACCCAGTCATTAAGAATTCCGCCACCTATTGCATACCATTTCCAATGGCTCAGCGCACGAGTCACTAGACTTTATCAGACGTTTCCTGCGCCGAGTGGCGAAGGTCATCGTTTCGCTCATCGATGGGTCAGTGGTCTGACTTTTCCGCAACGGTGGTGCGCCCTAGCTGAACGGATCGTAGGTAAGTGCGGAACGGTCCAGCTCTTGCTCGATCTGACGTATCCATTGCACTGCGTCAGTCCGGTTGATGAAGCTTTTTGTTTGTTGAGTATGTCCAAGCCGCCGGACACGTGCCTGTCATTTGTCATTTCGCTTACGTGCGGACGCCATCGGCACTCCTCTCAGTGGGACTAGATTGGTACCGACTGACGGAATAAACATTTCCACCGGTAGGATTGCCGCGTTAAGTCCTTGCTATCAAAGGGTGCCCCGAAAGATTGGCGCACCCGACAGGATTCGAACCTGTGACCTCTGCCTTCGGAGGGCAGCGCTCTATCCAGCTGAGCTACGGGTGCCTTCAGGATCGACAATCCGGAAAACGAACCAGCCGGTAAACCGGCCAGCCACGGCTTCTTAGCGGAAGCAGGCGCAGGCTTCAACGGGCAAGTGGCAGGCGGCAGGGCTGCGAACTCGGAATAACGCATTTTTCGGATTCCACGGGGCGCACGATCCGGAGCCTGCGATCTCGAAGATGCGAGAAGCAAGTCCGAAGGCCGGCAAACCTGCGGTTTTATCGGACCTATGAAGAATGGCGCCGAAGCCTAATATGAAAAACCCGCCTCGGCGGGCGGGCGCAAATCAGCACTATGAATAAATTCCTACCATAATCGCCGTCACCTGTCAAGGTGAAACCACCGATCAAGAGCCTCGCCCCTCATCGCTCCCGAACGCCACGCCTCACTACTCCTCGGCATACAGCAACCTTGTCGTCGTGTTCGACGCCGGCGACAGGTTGCGCTGGATCAGCGCCTCGACGTGGTCGTTGCGCTGGCGCGCGCTGTCGGCGCCCATCACCACCAGGATCAGCCGGCGGCCGTCGGCATCGTAGGAGGTGACGATGTTGAAGCCAGAGGCTCTGATATAGCCTGTCTTGATGCCGTTGACGCCGCGGACGCGGCCGAGCATGTCGTTGTGGCCGCGCACCAGCCTGCCCCGGAACATGAAGTCGCTTTCGGAGAAATAGTGGAAATGCTGCGGGAAGCGGGCGCGCAGCGCCGTGCCGAGCACCGCCATGTCGCGCGCCGTCGTCAGCTGGCCGGCGTCCGGCAGGCCCGAAGCGTTGCGGAAGACGGTGCTGCGCATGCCGATCTGGCGCGCTTTGGCGGTCATCATTGCGGCAAACGCCTGTTCGCTGCCGCCGAGATATTCGGCGACGGCGACCGCCACGTCATTGGCCGATTTGACGGTGATCGCCCGGATCGCCGATTCGACTTCGATCGTCTCGCCGCGCCGGAAGCGCAGCTTGGTCGGCGGCTGCCTGGAGGCGTTGTCCGACACCGGGATCGGCGTCGTCTTGCTGATGCGGCCCTGATCCAGTGCCTCGAACAGCAGGTAGAGCGTCATCATCTTGGTCAGCGACGCCGGATAGCGCGGCGCCGTCGAATTGGCCTCGAACAGCGTCTTGCCGCTGCTGCCATCGATCACAACAGCCGCATATTTCTGCGCCGGCGCCGGCACCGCCAGCATGGTCTCCGTCGGCGTCGTCGCGCAGCCGGCGACCAGCACCAGCAGCGCAAACGCCGCGACAAATTTTTTGATGAGCGGAAAGAGGCGCAGTTTGGACATTCTGAAGGTAAGCTGTTGCTGAAACGAGTGGGAAACTAGCCTAACCCAATGGCGCCGTCCATTTGGTTAATGCCGGTGTTCACGGCAATCGCTTCAGGTTTGAATTCCCCGGGCGTTGGCGCCGCCCCTCACCTGCCTGCCGGCATCCTCTCCCCGTATAGTGACGGGGCGAGGGGCGCTGTCATCGATGGTTTCGCCAATCACCGGCGTTCGCAAGAAGGGGCGCCGGCTTTGCGGCCAGCTTCTTTCTCTCCCGTTTACGGCAGGGCTATCGCTGGGCCGAGGCTTTCGCTTTACGATGGACCCCCACCCTAACCCTCCCCACAAGGGGGAGGGAACGCTGCCGCGCGCCTTTACTTTCCCTTTGGCGCGCCGGAGAGCCAGGCATTTTTTTCCGAGGTCAGCGCCAACGGAAGTCTCCCTCCCCCTTGTGGGGAGGGGTTAGGGGTGGGGGTACATCGTAGAGCGAAAGCCTCGGGGCTAGGGGTACGTGGCCGGGTAAATGCGTCTCTGACATGCAAAGCCCATCACGCAGCTTGCGCAACCGCCACCGAGCGGGTTTGCTGGCGCCGGCAGAATCAGCAGGTGCGCCATGGATACGCTCACGATCACGGCAAAAGGCATTTCGGTAACGGTCGATCTCACCGTCGGCCATCTTGCCGACATGACGGTCGATATCGACGGGCGCCGGCTAAAACCGCTGCATCGCGCGCCGTGGATCGACGAGCCGCGCGAGACGCTGCCGCAGGACCTGCCGGCCGGCACCGTTAGGCTGTCCGGCGATTTTTTATGCGCGCCGTTTTCGCGCAGCGATGTCGAGGAAGCGCCCTTGCACGGCTGGCCGGCCAACAGCCCATGGGATGTCGTTGCCTCCGCGGCGACAGTCGATGGCTGGCGCGCCGTTTTCCGGCTGCAGCACAAGGTTTTGGGCGCCACGGTCGAGAAAATCCTGACCCTGCGCGACGACCATCCCTTTCTCTACCAGGAACATGTCTTTTCCGGCGGTTCGGGCGGCATTTCCGTCGCCCATCATCCGATGACGGTGATGACGGACGGCGGCAGGCTGGCTTTCTCGCCGAAGCGGTTTGCGGCAACGCCGGACGACCCGCTCGAGCCCGATCCGGCCCGCGGCCGCTTTCTTTTCGCCTATCCCGCGCGTTCCGCCGACCTGACGCGATTTCCCGCCGCCGATGGCGGCACGCTCGACCTGACCGACTATCGCATCGACCACAGCCGAGAGGATTTCGTCACTCTGGTCGAGGCCGACCATGGCGGGCCGGGCTGGACCGCGCTGGCGCGAAAAGCGGAAGCCGATCTCGTTGTGGTGCTGAAAAACCCGGCCGAGCTGCCGGTCACCATGCTGTGGATCAGCAATGGCGGGCGCGACTACACGCCGTGGAGCGGCCGCCATCGCGGCGTGCTCGGCATCGAGGACGGCCGCACCGCGCTCGGCCATGCGGCGTCGCTGGGTCACAACTGGCTGAAGCGGGAAGGGGTAGCGACCGCCTTTGCCCTTGGCGAAGGCGGCAACGTCTCGTTCCGCCACGTCATCGGCGCCTTGCCCATATTCGACGGCGAGCCGCCGCGCGACATCACCACCGCGCAGGCGTATATGCGCATTGCGGCCGCTGACGGTTCGACGCGGGATGTCACTTTCGACGGCGATTTCCTGCGGCTGGGGCGGTCAGTTTCTGGTTGATTGGCGAGCGGCCACGTGCAGCTTTCCCTTCTCCCCTTGTGGGAGAAGGTGGCCTCGCGAAGCGAGGTCGGATGAGGGGTGTTCCAGGGAACACCAACGTCTCATTCCGTCCAACACCCCTCATCCGTCTCGGCGCTGCGCGCCGATCCACCTTCTCCCACAAGGGGAGAAGGAAGAAGCGCGGCGCTAACATCCCGGCCAATGAGGGGCGGCGGCGACCCCGACAATTGGGCGATCTTCAATCCCGGGTTTGAAATTTCCGCGAACTATCGCCAAGATGCAGCCGAAATTATCACCCGGAATCACGCATGTCCGAGATTGCTCACCTCGCCGCCACCATCTTCAAGCGCGCCGGCAAGGCGCGGCGCTTTGTCGTTGCCATCGCCGGTCCTCCGGGCGCCGGCAAGTCGACGCTGTCGGCCCGCCTGCATGAGCTGCTGCCGGAAGGCGCGGCCGAAATCGTGCCGATGGACGGTTTCCATTACGACGATATCGTGCTCGAGCGGCGCGGCCTGCGCGCGCGAAAAGGCGCTCCGGAAACTTTTGACTTTGCCGGCTTCGAAACCTTGCTGAAGCGCATCCGCGCGGCCGAGCCCGACATCGCCATTCCGGTGTTCGACCGCAGCATGGAGCTGTCGCGCGCGGCTGCTTCGATCATCGCCGCCGACACCAAGTTCATCCTGGTCGAAGGCAATTATTTGCTCCTTGACGAGGAACCGTGGTCGCGGCTGGCGTCGCTGTTCGATTTCTCGATCTTTGTCGATGTGCCGCGCCCCGAGCTCGAGCGCCGGCTGCTCGAGCGGTGGCACGAGCATGGCCGCACCGACGAGGACGCCCGCGCCTGGATCGCCTCCAACGACATGCCCAACATCGACCGCGTGCTTGCCCGCCGCCGCCCCGCCGATCTGGTGATCGGCGATCACGCCTGATTTGCAAGGACGGCCCGCGCCTGGAACCTTAGGAGTTTCCGGCCGTTGTGTCAGATACGGCAATGATGCTGACATGAGGAAGACTGTCCGATGGCTACTCCGATGGCAACCAAGGCAAGAAAGCCTGCGCCCGGCAAGGGCAGGGCAACTCGATCCAGGGCAACTGGATCAAAGGCAACTGAATCAAAGGCAACTGAATCGAAGACCGGCGCCGGCCCGGCTGTCGCCGCCCGCTCCAAGGATGCAAAACCTACCTTTGGCAAGGCAGCACCGAAGAAGGTGACGCCGACCGCAGCCAAGACCTCGGCAAAACCGGCCAGGTCGAGGAAGTCGGCAGGTGGCGGCTCGATGGCGGACAGCGCGATGCGCACCGTCAAGACGACGGCCAATGTCGCGGCCGGCGCGGTTGTCGCCACCGCCAAGACCGCTGCGTCGCTCGCCGCTTCGGTCATGGGCAAGGGTGGCTCAAAACCCAAAGCCAAGACAAAGTAGTCGGTTCGCGGCACCAGCCGCCGATTGAGCTAACGCCGCGCGGGGATGTTGAGACCCCGTTGCACCGCCGGCCGGGCAAGGCCGCGCTCCAGCCATGCCGCGACATGGGAAAAATCGTCGAAGCCGACAAGTTCCCTTGCCTCGTAAAAACCGATCAGATTGCGCACCCAGCCCAGCATCGAGATATCGGCGATGGTGTAATCGTCGTCCATGATCCAGCTGCGGCCCTTCAGCCTCGTCTCGAGCACACCGATCAGCCGCCGCGATTCGTCGCGGTAGCGCGCCAGCGGGCGCTTGTCGGCGATCTCGCGTCCGGCGAATTTGTGGAAGAAACCGACCTGCCCGAACATCGGCCCGATCGAGGCCATCTGGAAGAACACCCACTGGATCGTTTCGTAACGCCGCGCCGGGTCGGCCGGGATCAGCCTGCCGGTCTTGTCGGTGAGGTAGAGCAGGATGGCGCCGGATTCGAACAGCCCGATCGGCTTGCCGCCGGGGCCGTCCGGATCGATCATCGCCGGGATCTTGCCGTTCGGGTTCAGCGACAGGAATTCCGGCGTCCAGCTCTCGTCCTTGCCGATGTTCACAGCATGCGCCTCGTAGGGCAGGCCGAGTTCCTCCAGCGCGATCGACACTTTTACCCCGTTCGGCGTCGGGAACGAATAGAGCTGGATGCGGTCGGGATAGCTGGCCGGCCAGCGCGTGGCGATCGGAAAGGCGGACAGGTCGGTCATCGAAACTCCTGGGCGGGGATTTTTCGCGCGGCAGCGCGTGGCAAAGAAGTCTCGCCGTAGCTGGGCAACCGATTGCGTCAGACCGCCTTGAACGCCAGCACCGCATTGGTGCCGCCGAAGGCGAAGCCGTTGCTGATCGCCGCGCGCACCTTGCGCTCGCGCGCCACATTCGGCGTGATGTCGAGATCGCAATCGGCGTCGGTTTCGCGAAAATTGGCCGTCGGCGGCACGATGCCTTCGCGGATCGCCATCACGCAGGCGATCAGCTCCAGCGCGCCCGACGCGCCGAGGCAGTGGGCATGCATCGATTTGGTCGAGGAGATCGAAAGCCTGTGCGCATGGTCGCCAAAAACGCGCTTGATCGCCGCCGTCTCGATCTGGTCGTTGGCCTTGGTGCCGGTGCCATGCGCATTGACGTAGTCGATGTCCTCCGGGTTGAGCCTGGCATCGACGAGGCAGAAGCGCATCGCTGCCTCCGGTCCTTCGATGGTCGGCGCGACGATGTCGGAGGCATCGCCGGAAAGCCCGGCGCCGGCAATTTCGGCGAGTATAGTGGCGCCGCGCGCCATGGCATGCTCGTAGGTTTCCAGCACGACCATGCCGGCGCCTTCGCCGAGCACCAGGCCTTGGCGATCGGCCGAGAACGGCCGGCAGGTGTCGGGTGCCAGCACCCGCAGGGCCTCCCAGCCTTTGAGGATGCCCCAGACCAGCGGCGCATCGGTGCCGCCAGCGAGCATGACGTCGGCGCGGCCGAGCCTGATCTGGTCGACCGCCGAGGCAATGGCGTGGTTGGACGAGGAGCAGGCCGAGGTGATGCCGAAGACCGGCCCGCGCAGGCCGAGATTCATGCTGACATGGCCGGCCGCAGCGCCGGGCATCACTTTCGGCACGGTGAAGATGCCGGTGCGGTTCTTGCCTTCGAGCAGGATGGCGCGATAGCTCTCTTCGATCGCCTCCCAGCCACAGACGCCGACGCCGACGACGGAGCCCATCCGGTAGGTGTTGGCCGCGTGCAAGCTTAGCCCGGCCTGCTCCGCGGCCTCCCTTGCGGCGATCGTCGCCAAAAGGCTGAAACGGTCCATCGAGACGGCCTGCTTGCGATCGATGCCGTGCTCGGGAAGCGTCCTGATTTCGCAGCCGACCCTGATTTTCAGGTCATGCAGCTCCGAATTGACGATCGGGCCGATGGCCGAGCGGCCGGCGCGCATCTCGCCCCAGATCGCCGGCACGTTGGTGCCGAGCCCGCACAGGCCGCCGATGCCGGTAATGACGACGCGCTTGTGCATTCAGTCAGGCTTTTTTCGCGATCAGCGCGCGAACCGCCTCGACCATGTCGCCGACGTTTTTCAAATTGCTCCAGGCATCGACCGTGTTCATTTCGATCTCGATGCCATATTGTTCCTCGAGATCGAAGATGATCTCCGTCAGTTCCAGCGAATGGATGCCAAGTGAGGTCAGTTCGGTGCTGGTGGTGATTTCTTCGCCACCCGGCTCGGCATGGGCCTTGATCTTCTCGATGATGTCCGTTGCCAGCTGGTCAGCCATTCGGTTCCTTCCCCAACCCTTGTCGTTCCCCGACGCCAACGGATCGGCGCCTGTTTTTCCCCAGGCTCAAATTGTCATCATCGCCTTGTATCCCGCCAGGCGCTGTGTGACCGTACCAAGACGGCTCCTCTATAGAAACCGAAACGTTGTCAAGCAACAAGCTTATATGTCGACAAAGCCGGCGCTGTGGTTATCGTTGCCACCATGGATATGATCGAACCTGGCCTGACCTTTGTGCCGCCGGCCCAACGCGTCGCCGGAACGGCGCGGCTCGGCTGTGACAGGAATGGCGGCCGCACGCGTCTTCGGCGGCTTTATCAGGATGGTTCCGCCAAGATCCGCATGCCGGCCGTCTCGGCCGATCCGCTCGAAGCCGTGCTGATCAACACCGCCGGCGGGCTGACCGGCGGCGACCGCCTCGGCTGGGAGGTCGATGTCGGCGCCGGCGCTTCCGCCACCATAACCACCCAGGCCTGCGAGAAGGTCTACCGCGCCGCATCCGATCGTGCCGAGGTGCGGGTGAAGCTGACTGTCGGCCCTGGCGGCCGCATCGCCTGGCTGCCGCAGGAAACCATCGTCTTTGACCGATCGGCCTTTGCCCGCAGGCTCGACCTGGAGCTTGCCGCCGGTGCCGAGGCGCTGGTGCTCGAGGCGACCGTCTTCGGCCGCCTCGCCATGGGTGAACGCGCGGCGTACGGCAATTTCCACGACCGCTGGCGCGTCAGTCAGGACGGAGCGCTGGTTCATGCCGAGGATTTCCGCATCGGGCCGGACATAGCGGCCATTCTGAGCGGTTCGGCCGTGGCCGGCGGCGCCATCGCCATGGCGACGGTGCTGATGATCTCGCCGCGGGTCGAGGATTTGCTCGATCCGGCCCGGGACATCATCGGCGGCCAGGGCGACGCCAGCGTCTGGAGTGTGAAGAAATCTGGCAAGCTTCTTGCGAGGCTGTTTGCCGAGGACGGCTACCAGCTCCGCAAGCGGCTGGTTCCGCTCGTCGAATTGCTCAACGGGCGGGCGGGTCTGCCCAAATTATGGTCACTCTGATTCCGATTACGCCACTCCTTTCTACGCTATCCTAGGGAAACGCATGAACCTGACGCCAAGGGAAAAGGACAAGCTGCTCATCGCCATGGCAGCACATGTGGCGCGCAAGCGGCTCGAACGCGGCGTCAAGCTCAATCACCCGGAGGCGATCGCGCTGATCACCGACTTCGTCGTCGAAGGCGCCCGCGACGGCCGCCAGGTCGCCGAGCTGATGGAGGCCGGCGCCCACGTCGTCACCCGCGCGCAGGTGATGGAGGGCATCGCCGAGATGATCCACGACGTCCAGGTCGAGGCGACGTTTCCCGACGGCACCAAGCTGGTGACCGTGCATGAACCGATAAGATGAGGGCCGATACGGTGAGGGCCGACAAGGTGAGGTGAGAAAAATGCTTGAGCTGCGCCCCAACTGCGAATGCTGCGACAGGGACCTGCCGCCTGAGGCGACGGATGCGCTGATCTGCACCTTCGAGTGCACCTTCTGCGCCGAGTGCGTGGACCGTGTTCTGGGAGGCATTTGCCCTAACTGCGGCGGTGATTTCGCAGCGCGCCCGATCAGGCCGGCTGCGATGCTGACCAAATATCCCGCCTCGACAAAGCGCGTCCTCAAGGCCGAAGGCTGCGGCCCGGCCCGCAACGCGCGTGACCGCACGATCCTGACAACGGAAGGCATATCGATGGTCCCCGCAACGATCAAACGCACCTCCCTCTCGGCGATCCTGCTGCTCGCCGCCGGCCTCGTCTTCGGCGTCTTGTGAGGCTGGCGATGATCCCGGGCGAAATCATCACGGCAGCCGGCGAGATCGAGCTCAACAAGGGCCAGCCGACCATCACCATGAAGGTGGCCAACAGCGGCGATCGGCCGATCCAGGTCGGCAGCCACTATCATTTCTTCGAGACCAATGAGGGGCTGAAATTCGATCGCGACAGAACGCGCGGCATGCGCCTCGACATCGCCGCCGGCACCGCGATGCGCTTCGAGCCCGGCCAGGAGCGCGACGTCACCTTGGTGCCGCTCGGCGGCAAACGCGAGGTCTACGGGTTCCAGCAGAAGATCATGGGCGCGTTGTGAGATCCCCTGGTCGCGTTGTGCGATCCCCTGGTCGCGGTTTGCGATCCAGAGCGTCGCGCGGTTTCGGCTCAGCCGGGCGGCTTGGCCGCCGCGTAGATGACGACCTTGCCAGGATCGTCGAATTCGACGGCGAGAACGTCTTCGGTCAGCACGCGTCGCGAGTCGATGGCGTTGAACAGCAATGCGTTCGCCTCGATCTCCTTGCGCAGTTCCGCAATGTCGTCCTGATGCTGCTCGACCTTGCTTTCGATCGCCGGCGGCAGACCGCCCTCCGTGCGCGCCGCGTCGGTGAGGAACACGATATCGACCTTGTCGAGCTTGGATGTCTTGCGCACAGTGCCGATGTTTTCACGCGTCCGGTCGATCGCCGTAGTGACTTTACCGGCCTCGACAGCGGTGTTGGTTTCCTCCTGGCCGACCTCCGAGCCGATGATCTTGTTCTGGGTCTCGGGGCCTTCAAGGCCCTGCGCATTCAGCCCGGCCTGGGGAGCGCTCGCCGCAAGAAATGCAGTCGCGGCCAGCGTATGCAGCCATCTGCTGTCGGGGAAGGTGGTGATCGCCATCGCTCGCTCTCAGAGCCTCTCTCGAGACTGGTTTCCAGGCCAAAAAGTCGAAACGTATTCCGCCCTGCGAAGGTTCCCTCCCCGATGCGGCAGGCCGGCCTCGTGCCGGCCCGCCACAGCGCGTCGTCAGCTCGCCTTCTTGGTGATCAAGGTCAGCGAGCCGTTGGCGTCCATGCTGGCGGCGATCACTTGCGCCGAGGTGAGCCCCTTGGCTTCGAGCGCGGATTTGACCTGTGGGGTCGCGTCGATCGAGCTGCGCAATTTCTGCAGGCCGTCCTCGCCGCGCTTGGCGATCACTTCGTTGACCTTGGTCTGCGTTTCCTTGGGCAGTTCCTCGATGTCGACGACGTTGACGGTCTGGATCGCCGGCGCTTGCGGCTGAGCGCCGGGTGCTGCGGGAGCGGGCGAAGCCGGCGGCTCGGCAGGTTGCGGCGCAGGCTGTTGCTGGGCGCTGGCAGCGGTCGCGAGCAGCAGGGTGGCGGCGGCTGCGAGAGATATCGTTTTGCGCATAAAACTTCCTTTCCATCGATTGGCAAACGGTCGTTTTGGGGTGACCTCGCCACCTCAAACGTTAAATGGGATCGGAAGGTGTCGCCCAGCAGGTCATTGCGTGACCATAGGATGGCGACAATGTGGGGCCGGGCTTCGACCGGCTGTGTCTTGGATCCGTATTTGGGTCCGTATTTCGGGAGCAATTGCTGATGGCTAGAATCACCCGCGCTGCCTATGCGCAGATGTACGGCCCGACCGTCGGCGACAAGGTGCGGCTTGCCGATACCGAGCTGTTCATCGAGGTCGAGAAGGATTTCACCCTGCATGGCGAAGAGGTGAAATTCGGCGGCGGCAAGGTCATCCGCGACGGCATGGGCCAGAGCCAGGTGTCCCGCGCGCAAGGCGCGGTCGACACCGTCATCACCAATGCGCTGGTCGTCGATGCTTCGGACGGCATCTTCAAGGCCGATATCGGCCTCAGGGATGGCCGCATTGCCGCGATCGGCAAGGCCGGCAATCCGGACATGCAAGACGGCGTCACCATCATCATCGGTCCCGGCACCGAAATCATCGCCGGCGAGGGCAAGATCCTCACCGCCGGCGGCTTCGACGCGCATATCCATTTCATCTGCCCGCAGCAGATCGAGGAAGCGCTGATGTCAGGCATCACCACCATGCTCGGCGGCGGCACCGGACCGGCGCATGGCACGCTGGCGACGACCTGCACGCCGGGGCCGTGGCATCTGGCGCGCATGATCCAGTCCTTCGATGCCTTCCCGATGAATATCGGCCTGTCGGGCAAGGGCAACGCGTCGTTGCCGGCCGCGCTTGAAGAAATGGTGCTGGGCGGCGCCTGCTCGCTAAAGTTGCACGAGGACTGGGGCACGACACCGGCGGCAATCGACTGCTGCCTGTCGGTCGCCGACAACTATGACGTGCAGGTGATGATCCACACCGACACGCTGAACGAATCCGGCTTTGTCGAGAACACGGTGGCGGCGATCAAGGGCCGCACCATCCACGCCTTCCACACCGAAGGCGCCGGCGGCGGCCATGCGCCCGACATCATCAAGGTTTGCGGCCTGCCCAATGTCATCCCGTCGTCGACCAATCCGACCCGGCCCTACACCGTCAATACGCTGGCCGAGCATCTCGACATGCTGATGGTCTGCCATCATCTGTCGCCGTCGATCCCCGAAGACATCGCCTTCGCAGAAAGCCGCATCCGCAAGGAGACCATCGCCGCCGAAGACATTTTGCACGACATCGGCGCCTTCTCGATCATCTCGTCGGACAGCCAGGCGATGGGCCGCGTCGGCGAAGTGGCGATCCGCACCTGGCAGACCGCCGACAAGATGAAGCGCCAGCGCGGTTCGCTGCCGCAGGAGACCGGCGACAACGACAATTTCCGCGTCCGCCGCTACATCGCCAAATACACGATCAACCCGGCCATCGCGCACGGCCTGTCGAACGAGATCGGCTCGGTGGCGGTCGGCAAGCGCGCCGATCTGGTGCTGTGGAACCCGGCCTTCTTCGGCGTCAAGCCGGACATGGTGCTGGTCGGCGGCATGATCGCGGCCGCCCCGATGGGCGATCCCAACGCCTCGATCCCGACGCCGCAGCCGATGCACTACCGGCCGATGTTCGGAGCCTATGGCAAGGCGATGACCAACTCGTCGGTGACCTTTGTCTCGAAAGCCGCGCTCGATGCCGGCCTGCGCGGCCGGCTCGGCGTCGACAAGCAGATGGTCGCCGTCGACAACACCCGCGGCGGCATCGGCAAGCATTCGATGGTGCTCAACGACGCCACCCCGCATGTCGAGGTCGATCCCGAAACCTACGAGGTGCGCGCCGACGGCGAATTGCTCACCTGCGAGCCGGCCACGGTGCTGCCGATGGCGCAGAGATACTTTTTGTTCTGATCCCTACAAACGCCCTGTTGGCGGGGCGTCAAATTCGGTGCTCAGTTGCCCAAGGCTCTCTCGTGCCGTTTTGCGATTGTCTCGAAATTGCGGCATGATGGGCCTCATGAACAGGATTGATCGTCTCAGGGCCCTCACTCCCTACGAAGCGGACTACGTCCAGTGGTGCGCCGAGCAAGGCGCATTGTTGCGCGAAGCTCGTTTCTCCGACCTCGATCGTGAGAATCTTGCCGAGGAGATCGAGAGCTTGGGGAGACGTGACAAACGAGAGATTCGCAGTCGGATAGAGGTGCTGCTTGCACATCTCCTGAAATGGGAATTCCAACCCGGCCATCGAAGTCACAGTTGGCAATCGTCAATTTCCGAACAGCGCATCTGGATCGGAAACATCATCAAGGACAGCCCGAGTCTTCGCCGATATCCCGCTCAGATTTTCGACGAGGCATATAAAGACGCTTTGCTTGTCGCGGTCAGGGAAACGGGTCTCAGGAAATCTCACTTTCCAGGCGAACCTTCCTTCACATGCAAGCAGGCGCTCGATGAACGATTTTGGCCGGGCAATCCACTCTCGATGGGCGATTTCCTGCGGGATTAGCTGGCTTCTTCGGCGACCGTCGCTTTCACATCGCCTTTGTCGCCGCCGCCCTGGTCTACCAGATATCGTTCATCCTGCGGCTCTTCGACACGATCGTTTGAGCAGCATTGGGGCGGCGGATGCGATAGGCTACGCTTGTTGGGAGAGGCAGATTTACATGAAGCTCGACATCCGCACCGATTTCACCAAATTCCCGCGTGCCGTCTCGGTTCTGAGCGCCAGCGAGGCAGGAGCGGTCGCGCCCTACGATCGTGCGGTGCTAGCCCATGACGAGCGGCATCTGCGCCGCCGCGCCATCGAAACGGCCCGTAGCGATAGAGTGCTGGTCGACCTGCCCGAGCCGGTGGCCCTGAACGATGGCGACCGGCTGGTGCTGGAGGATGGCCGTCATATCGAGATCGTCGCGGCCGAGGAACCGCTCTACGATATCCGTGCCAGCGGCCCTGTCCATCTCGCCGAGCTTGCCTGGCATATCGGCAACCGCCACCTTGCGGCCGCCATCGAAGCGGAACGCATCCTCATCCTGCGCGACCATGTCATCAAAACGATGCTGGAAGGGCTGGGTGCCACGGTGAGCGATGTTTCCGAGCCGTTCAAGCCGCTGCGCGGCGCCTATTCCGGGCACAGTCACGGTCATGCCCATGCCGAGGCGCACAGCGAGTCGCATTCCCGTACCCATAGCGAATCGCATTCCCACAGCCATTCGCACGACCATGACTGACCAGCCTTCCAACGTCGCTTTGTTGCGGCTGATGGCGTGGCTGTCGCCTGCCTTCCCGGTCGGCGGTTTTTCCTACAGCCATGGTCTCGAACAAGCCGTGCATGCCGGGCTGGTCGCCGACAGCAAAGACCTCGCCGCGTGGCTGGAGACGCTGGTCGAGATGGGCTCGGGCTGGAACGATGCCGTGCTGTTTGCCGAAAGCTGGCGGCGCGCCCGCCAGCCCGGCGATCTCGCCGAAATCGCAGCGCTCGCCGAGGCCTTGGCCGGCTCGCGCGAGCGCCACACCGAGACCATGCTGCAGGGCGCCGCCTTCCTCAAGGCGGCATCGGCATGGCCGTGTCAGGTGCTCGACCGTCTGCCGGCCGAGTGCGCCTATTGCGTTGCCGTCGGTGCAACTGCCGGTGGCAACGCCATTGCCCTGCACGATGCACTGTCGGCCTTCCTGCACAGCTTCTTTTCCAACCTCGTCCAGGCCGCGATCCGGCTCGGCGTCGTCGGCCAGACCGGCGCCACGGCGCTGCTCGCCGGCTTCGAACCGCTGGCGCTCAGCGTCGCCGCCCGTGCTGCCGGCTCGACGCTGGATGATCTCGGCGGCTGCGCGTTTGTCTCGGATGTCATGGCGATGAAACACGAAACGCAATATTCGCGGCTTTTCCGCTCATGATCGTCCTCGCCTTCGCCCTCTCGTTCGTCCTGCTGCTGATCACCACCTTGCATGTCTATTGGGGCATTGGCGGGATCTGGCCGGGCAGCGACGCTGGCTCCTGCGCCCGCGCGGTGGTCGGCTTTCGCGGCGTCGACGAAATGCCGGCGCCCTTCGCCAGCTTCGCCGTCGCCGCCTGCCTCGGCCTGGCGACACTGTGGCCGCTGGCGCTCGAAGGCGTGTTTGCCACGCCCTTTCCCAAGGCCGGGCTTGCCGCGACAGCGCTGCTCATCGCGCTGGTCTTCCTGGGGCGCGGCATTGCCGGCTTCACGCCGTGGTGGCGCCGGCTGGCGCCCGAACAGCCTTTCGCGCGGCTCGATGTCAGCTATTATTCGCCGCTCTGCCTGGTTGTAGGGCTCGGCTTTGCAGTGCTAGCCATCATGGAGTTCCCTGGATGACACAAGCCAATGGTCCTCTTCGCGTCGGCATCGGCGGCCCCGTCGGCTCCGGCAAGACGACGCTCACCGAAAAGCTCTGCAAGGCGCTGCGCGACGAGTTCTCGATCGCCGTGGTCACCAACGACATCTATACCAAGGAAGACGCCATGATGCTGGCCCGGCTGCAGGCGCTGCCCGAGGATCGCATCATCGGCGTCGAGACCGGCGGCTGCCCGCACACCGCCATCCGCGAGGACGCCTCGATCAATCTGCAGGCGATCGCCGAGATGACCAGGAAATTCCCGGATCTCGACATCGTCTTCATCGAATCGGGCGGCGACAACCTCGCCGCCACGTTTTCCCCCGACCTCGCCGATCTGACGCTCTACGTCATCTCGGTCTGCCAGGGCGAAGAAATCCCGCGCAAGGGCGGCCCGGCGATCACCCGGTCGGATTTCCTGGTCATCAACAAGAGCGATCTCGCCCCCTATGTGAACGTCAATCTCGATGTCATGGAGAGCGATGCCGCCCGCATGCGCGGCAAGCGGCCGTTCGGATTTACCGATCTGTCGCGCGGCAAGGGCCTGCAGGACGTGATCGATTTTATCGTTGAGCATGGCGGGCTGCGCATCGACGCCGCCAGAAGCACTGCGGCGTAAGCCGAACCCTCGCCTGCACCAAACGAAACCGGTTGCGCGCATCGGCGGCGCACGGCATCCTTGCTTCTTTCACGGAGGTTTTCGATGAGCATCGCCCGCCTGCAGAAGGAAATGCTGACCAACCTGCCCTTTTACGAGGAACGCGTCGATCTGGCCTGCGCCTTCCGCTGGACGGCGCGGCTCAACATGCATGAAGCGGTGGCCAATCATTTCTCGCTGGCCGTCAACGATGACGGCTCGCAATTCCTGATGAATCCCAACCAGGTGCATTTCTCGCGCATCAAGGCGAGCGACCTGCTGCTGATCGACGCCAACGATCCCGATACGCTCTCCGGCCCGGATGCGCCCGACCCGACGGCATGGGGGCTGCATGGCGCCATCCATCGCAATGTCCGTCATGCGCGCTGCGTCATGCATGTGCACTCGATCCACGCCACGGTGCTCGCTTCGCTCGCCGACTCGACGCTGCCGCCGATCGACCAGAACGCGGCGATCTTCTTCAACCGCCACGTCGTCGACAGCCATTATGGCGGGCTCGCCTTCGAGGAAGAAGGCGAACGCTGCTCGCAGCTGCTCACCGATCCGAAGGTCAAGGTGATGGTCATGGGCAACCATGGCGTGCTGGTCATCGGCGATACCGTCGCCGACACCTTCAACCGCATGTTCTATTTCGAACGCGCCGCCGAGACCTACATCAAGGCGCTGTGGACCGGCCGTCCGCTGCGGGTCCTGTCGGACGAAATCGCCGAGAAGGCAGCAGCGGAGCAGGAAGATTATCCCGGCCAGGCCGAGCGGCACCTGTCCGAATTGAAGGCGATCCTCGACGAGCAGGAGCCGGTCTACCGGAACTGATGCCTCCTTCTCCCCGTCACTATCCGGGGAGAAGGACCCTCTTAAAGCCCGAGTTCTGCCCGCAATTCGTCGGCGCTGCTGATGACGATCGCGCCGGGCGGCCCTGCCATGGGCGCTTCCGGCCAGAAGATCGTCTTCATCCCCGCCGCCAGCCCAGCCGTGGAGCCGGTCACGCTGTCCTCGACGGCCACGGCATCGGCCGGATCGACACCGGCCAGCCATGCGGCGCGCAAAAAAGGTTCGGCATGCGGCTTGCCTTCGCGCACGTCGTTGCGGCTGATCGTCTTCATGCCGGGATAGAAAAGACCGACCATGCGCAGATTGGCGTCGACGACCAGCCGGTCGGAATTGGACACCACCGCTTGCGCCACGCCGAGCGCGCGCAGTTCGTTGTAGATCTCGATGGCGCCGGGGCGCGGCTTCAGCGTCTCGGCCATTGGCAGATAGTGGTCGTATTTGCGCACGATCCAGTCGTCGAAGGGCAGGTCGAGGCCGAACTCGTCCCGCAGCATCTCGTAGACTGGCCATGCGGCGATGCCGAGCACGCGCTCATGCAGGTTGGCCGGCGCCGCGATGCCGACGCTATGCAGCGCCGCTATCAGCGCCGCCTCGTGCAACGGCTCGCTGTCGACCAGCGTGCCGTCCATGTCCCAGAAAACCGCTTTCGGCGTCATGCAAGGCTCCTTTGCCGAATCCCTTAAAGGGTTTGCCTCGGGAGATAAACCGCCGCGCCTGGCTGCACCAACATTGCGGGCTATAATGATCCTCTCGGAACACTGCAGGCACCCCGGGAGCTTACCTAAGCAATTGCCCTGTCTGCAGGCAATTGCTTACAAACGCATTCCCGGGTAAAACCAAGGCGCTCCCGCTCGGTGCTGGGGCAGGGAGGCAGCAAGTTGAATTCCCGGCAGGACAGCGGCAGCAACAGGCTGGACGACGCGGCGCGTGCCGGCTGGCTCTATTATGTCGCCGGCAACACGCAGGACCAGATTGCCTCGACGCTCGGCATCTCACGGCAGACGGCGCAGCGGCTGGTGTCGCTGGCGGTATCGGAAGGGCTGATCAAGGTGCGTGTCGACCACCCGATCGCCAATTGCCTCGACCTCGCCGCCCGGCTGAAATCGCGCTTCGCCCTCGATCTGGTCGAGGTGGTTCCAAGCGATTCCGCCTCCTCCTCGACTATTGGCGTCGCCGTGGCGGCGGCCGCCGAGATCGAGAGGCGGCTGCGCTCGCCGGTGCCGATCGTCATGGCGATCGGCACCGGCCGCACGCTGAAGGCGGCAATCGAGCAGCTGCCGCCGATGGAATGCCCGCAGCACAAGGTGGTGTCGCTGACCGGCAACATCTCGCCCGACGGTTCGGCCGCCTTCTACAACGTCATCTTCACCATGGCCGACAGGGTCAAGGCACGCTCCTTCCCGATGCCGCTGCCGGTCATCGCCTCCTCGCCGCAGGAGCGCGAGATGCTGCTCAGCCAGCCGATGATCCAACCGACGCTGGCGCTTGCCGCGGAAGCCGACGTCACCTTCGTCGGCATCGGCGATCTCGGCCCCAAGGCGCCGCTTTACGAGGACGGCTTCATTTCGGAGAGTGAATTGAAAGCGCTGCAAAAGGCAGGCGGCGTCGCCGAGATCGTCGGCTGGGTGTTCGATCGCGAAGGCCGGATGATCGAGGGCATCACCAATGACAGGGTGTCGTCGGCATCGTTGCCGTCGCGAGAAAAATCGCTGGTTATCGCACTCGCCATGGGCGAGCGCAAACTGCCGGGCATCCTTGCAGCTGTGAACCGGCGGCTGGTCAACGGTCTCATCACCGACGAGCGGACCGCCGCCGCCTTGCTGGCGGCCAGCTGATTTGCGATAAATCAAGCAGAGCTATTTGCGCCGGCATAAGGATCGTTGCCGTCGAGCAAACCCATGTCGCGCTGCAGATGCGGCGGCAATTCCCTGATGTCGAGATAGGCCCGTTTCCTGGCTCCGTGCCGCGCCAATCCACGCGCCAGCCGCAAAAACCAGCCTTGGCCTGGCGTCAGAAATAGCTTTTCCTGTACAATGGTCATGATCTTCAGCCTTCGTTATCTCTAGACGAGAGTGATCGTCGACCTCAAATATCGGCCGGATCGGCCCTTGCTGCCAATCAAACGTCGATCACGGCCCATAAGGAGGACTTATGCCCGAACTCAAGTCACGGCAGGTCTCACAACTCCCTCCGCTTCAGGCGATCCGGGTGTTCGAGGCGGTGGCGCGGCATCTTTCCTTCACCAAGGCCGCCGGCGAGCTTGGCATGACGCAGGCGGCGGCGAGCTATCAGATCAAGCTTCTGGAAGAGCGCGTCGGTGCGCCTTTGTTCCTGCGCCGGCCAAGGCAGATCGTGCTGACCGAGGCGGGGCAACGCCTGGCGCCTGCGGTCAGCGAGGCGTTCGCCTTGTTGGCTGGAGCCTATGTTGCGGCGCGCAGCGGCGCCGACGGAGTACTTTGTGTCTCGACGCTGCTGACCTTTGCCTCGAACTGGCTGGCGCAGCATCTTGGTTCGTTCCAGGTCGCGCATCCGTCGCTGGCGGTGCGTCTCGATACATCGAACCGCCTCGTCGACTTCGCCCGCGAGGACATCGACATCGCCATCCGTTCGGGCGGCGGAAACTGGCCGGGCGTGGAGGTGCACAAGCTTTTCAATGCGGACTTCACGCCGATGCTGAGCCCGAAACTCGCGGCGACCATCGGCGGGGTGAAGGAGCCGGCCGATCTGTTGCGCCTGCCGATCCTCGACCCCGGCGACATCTGGTGGCGGGACTGGTTTATCGCCGCCGGCCTGCCGGTCGAGGAACTGGCCAAGCGCCCCGGCTCCAGCATGGGGGCGCAGGCCTATGAGGCCAACGCCGCGATCGCCGGGCAGGGCGTGGCGATCGTAACGGCCGCTCTTTTCAAGGCCGAGCTTGCCGATGGCCGCCTGATCCAGCCTTTCGATCTGGTCGGCGACGACGGCCACGCCTATTGGCTGGTCTATCCCCAGGCGCGGCGCAACGTGCCGAAGATCCGCGCTTTTCGCGAATGGATCCTGGCTGAGATTGCCGGCCAATAGTCGATAATCCACCCGGTCAAGCGGGCACCGACATCCGGCCTGTTCGCGCGCAAGAATCCTCCGGAGCAAGATCCGCACGAGGCTGCGTGCTGCGCTGCAGCAACGAATCCGGCTTGACATAAATCACGCGAGGTGAGTAATTGCTCACAGCCAAAGCAAATGCTCAGCTTGGTCCATGGGAGGAATTTTGATGAAACTTCGCACGCTCACCCTGGGTCTGTTGTCGGCCAGCACCCTCGCGTTCGCCGCGCATGCCGAATCCATCACCATCGCCACCGTCAACAATGGCGATATGGTCCGCATGCAGACGCTGACCGACGATTTCACCGCCAAGAACCCCGATATCCAGCTCCAGTGGGTCACGCTCGAGGAGAACGTGCTGCGCGAGCGCGTCACCACCGACATCGCCACCAAGGGCGGCCAGTACGACGTGATGACCATCGGCACTTACGAAGTTCCGATCTGGGCCAAGCAGAGCTGGCTGCTGCCGCTCGACAAGCTCGGCGACGACTATGACGTCAAGGACATCATCCCGGCCATCGCCGGTGGCCTTTCGGTCGACGGCACGCTTTATGCAGCACCGTTCTATGGCGAAAGCTCGTTCGTCATGTACCGCAAGGACCTGATGGAGAAGGCCGGGCTGACCATGCCCGACGCGCCGACCTGGGACTTCGTCAAGCAAGCCGCCGAGAAGATGACCGATCGCGCCAATGGCGTGAACGGCGTCTGCCTGCGCGGCAAGGCCGGCTGGGGCGAGAACATGGCCTTCCTGACCGCCATGTCGAACTCCTTCGGCGCACGCTGGTTCGATGAGAACTGGAAGCCTCAGTTCGACCAGCCCGAGTGGAAGAGCACGCTGCAGTTCTATGTCGACCTGATGAAGGCCAATGGCCCGGAGGGCGCGTCTTCGAACGGCTTCAACGAAAACCTGGCGCTGTTCCAGCAGGGCAAGTGCGGCATGTGGATCGACGCCACCGTCGCTGCCTCCTTCGTCTCCGACCCGAAGAACTCAACGGTCGCCGACAAGGTCGGTTATGCGCTGGCGCCCGACAATGGCCTGGGCAAGCGCGGCAACTGGCTGTGGGCGTGGTCGCTGGCCATTCCCGCCGGCACGCAAAAGGCTGACGCCGCCCAAAAATTCGTATCCTGGGCAACCAGCAAGGCCTATCTCGAGCTCGTCGCATCGAAGGAAG
This sequence comes from Mesorhizobium sp. WSM4815, assembly GCF_055811575.1. Taxonomy (NCBI): domain Bacteria; kingdom Pseudomonadati; phylum Pseudomonadota; class Alphaproteobacteria; order Hyphomicrobiales; family Phyllobacteriaceae; genus Mesorhizobium; species Mesorhizobium sp. WSM4815. The sequence continues at coordinate 160,662 of NZ_JBVVQS010000102.1, forward strand.
GCTGGGCCAATGTTCCGCCCGGAACACGCACCTCGCTCTACGCCAACCCCGAATACCAGAAGGCGGCGCCGTTCGCCAAGATGACGTTGGACTCGATCAACGCCGCCGATCCGACGCATCCGACCGTCAAGCCGGTGCCTTATGTCGGTGTCCAGTTCGTCGCCATCCCTGAGTTTCAGGGCCTTGGCACCACCGTCGGCCAGCTGTTCTCGGCCGCACTCGCCGGCCAGACCAGCGTCGACGACGCTCTGAAGCAGGCCCAGGACGCCGCCACCGCAACGATGACCGAGGGCGGTTATATCCAGTAGGCTCCTCCCGGTGCCGAAAGCCGGTTGCCTATCTTAACCGGCAGGGGCCGCCCGAATCCCAGTTCGGGCGGCCACCTTCACAACACTGAAAAATTTGGCTGACCTTTGAAGGGTGACCGTCATGGCTACTCAGCAGACCCGTTCGCTTGCCCGCTTCATGATGGCGCCATCCGTGGTGCTGCTATTCGTCTGGATGATCGTGCCGCTGGCATTCACCCTGTGGTTCTCCTTCCAGCAGTACAATCCGCTCAACCCGATCCGCGACGGCTTCGTCGGCTTCTCGAATTACGCGCTTTTCTATTCCAATCCGGCATTCCTGCAGTCGATCCTCAACACGCTTATCCTCGTGGCCAGCGTGCTTTTGATCACGGTGATCGGCGGCATCCTGCTGGCGCTGCTGATCGACCAGCCGATGTGGGGACAGGGCATCGTCCGCATCCTCGTCATCTCGCCGTTCTTCGTCATGCCGCCGGTCGCCGCGCTGGTCTGGAAGAACATGATCATGCATCCGCAATACGGCGTCTTTGCCGACATTGCGCGTTTCTTCGGCGGGCAGCCGATCGACTGGTTTGGCCAATACCCGATGCTGGCGATCATCATCATCGTCGCCTGGCAATGGCTGCCGTTTGCGACGCTGATCCTGTTGACCTCCCTGCAGTCGCTCGACGGCGAGCAGAAGGAAGCCGCCGAGATGGACGGCGCCGGTTTTGTCAGCCGCTTCATCTATCTGACGCTGCCGCATATGTCGCGCGCCATAACCGTCGTCATCCTGATCCAGACGATCTTCCTTCTGTCGGTCTATGCCGAGATCCTCGTCACCACCAATGGCGGCCCGGGTTACGCCTCCACCAACCTGCCCTTCCTCGTCTACCAGAAGGCGTTGCTGGAGTTCAAAATCGGCCAGGCATCCGCCGGCGGTATCATTGCCGTCATTTTAGCCAACATCGTCGCCTTCTTCGCCATGCGCGCGGTCGGCAAGAACCTGGACAAATAAGGGAGGAAACGATGGCACGGGCGCTGAACCACCCCCACTCCGTCCCGCTGCGCGGGACACCTCTCCCCCTGCCCGGGGGAGAGGAAACGCCTGCATCGAAGCCGCGCCCTTCCTCTACCCCGTCGATCGGGGGAGAGGTGGTTTGCGCAGCAAACCGGAGTGGGGGTCGACCCTGCCGCCAACATCGCCGCTACGGGAGGACCTGACCATGGCACGTGCAGTCAGCACCCAGCACAAGACGATCGCGACCGCGGCCGCCTGGATCGTCGCCCTGCTGATCTTCTTCCCGATCCTTTATACGATCATCACCTCGTTCAAGTCGGAGCAGGAGGCCATCCAGGGCTTCAACCTGTTTCCGTCGGGAACCACGGAAAGCTACACCGCGGTCGAGGCGCAGAGCGGCTACTTCAAGTTCTTCCTCAACTCGGTGTTCCTGTCGGTCGGCTCGACCATCCTGGCCTTGCTCGTCGCCATACCGGCGGCCTGGTCGATGGCGTTCTCGCCGGGCAAGTGGACCAAGGACATCCTGATGTGGATGCTTTCCACCAAGATGATGCCGGCGGTCGCCGTGCTGTTCCCGATCTACCTGATCTTCCGCGATACCGGACTGCTCGACAGCCGCATCGGCCTGATGATCATGCTGATGCTGATCAACCTGCCGATCGTGGTGTGGATGCTCTACACCTATTTTCGCGAGATCCCCGGCGAGATCCTGGAAGCGGCGCGCATGGACGGCGCATCGCTCTGGAACGAGATCGTCTATGTGCTGACGCCGATGGCGGTGCCGGGCATCGCCTCGACGATGCTGCTCAACATCATCCTGGCGTGGAACGAGGCGTTCTGGACGATCCGGCTGACCACCACCGAGGCCGCGCCGCTTACTGCCTTCATCAGTTCCTTCTCCAGCCCGCAAGGGCTGTTCTGGGCCAAGCTTTCGGCGGCCTCGACGCTGGCGATCGCGCCGATCCTGATCATGGGCTGGTTCAGCCAGAAGCAGCTGGTGCGCGGCCTGACCTTTGGCGCCGTGAAGTAACACCGCCGCAAGCGATGAACGACGGACAATAACCCCTCGGGGAGGAAACCATGGGAAACATCACGCTCAAGCACGTCTCCAAGTCGTTCGGGTCGACGATCATTATTCCGGGCATCGACCTGGTCATCGAAAACGGCGAGTTTGTCGTCTTCGTCGGCCCGTCGGGCTGCGGCAAGTCCACGCTGCTGCGACTGATCGCCGGGCTGGAGGACACCACCGCCGGTACCATCAACATCGACGGCCGCGACGTCACCGGCGAGGCGCCGGCCAGGCGCAAGCTGGCCATGGTGTTCCAGTCCTATGCGCTCTATCCGCACATGACGGTGGCCAAGAACATCGCCTTCCCGCTGAAGATGGCGGGCGAGGACCAGGCCACCATCGACCGGAAGGTCAAGGACGCGGCGCGCATCCTGAACCTCACCAACTATCTCGATCGCCGCCCCGGCCAGCTCTCCGGCGGTCAGCGCCAGCGCGTCGCCATCGGCCGCGCCATCGTGCGCCAGCCATCGGCTTTCCTGTTCGACGAACCTCTGTCCAATCTCGACGCAGCACTGCGCGGCACCATGCGGCTGGAGATCAGCGAACTTCATCATCAGCTCAAGACGACGATGATCTACGTCACCCACGACCAGGTCGAGGCGATGACCATGGCCGACAAGATCGTCGTGCTCAACGCCGGCAACATCGAACAGGTCGGCTCGCCGATGGAGCTCTACAAGACGCCGAAGAACCTGTTCGTCGCCGGCTTCATCGGTTCGCCCAGGATGAACCTGATCGAAGGCGCGCCGGCGGCCAAACATGGCGCCAAGACCGTCGGCATCCGTCCCGAGCATATGAACATCTCGACGACTTCAGGCGAATGGAAAGCCACGGTCGGTGTTGCCGAGCATCTCGGCTCCGACACGTTTCTGCACGTTCAGGCCGACGGTGTCGGGCCGCTGACGGTGCGCGCCGACGGCGAACTGGCCGCCCATCACGGCGACACGATCTATCTGACGCCGGACCAGACCAAGCTGCACCGCTTCGGCGCCGACGGAAAGGCGATGTTGCAATGAGGCTCGAGGGTAAATCGGCGCTGATCACCGGATCGGCGCGCGGCATCGGCCGGGCGTTCGCCGAAGCCTATGTTCGCGAGGGCGCCACCGTCGCCATCGGCGACATCAACCTTGAAGCCGCGGAAAAGGCCGCTTCGGAGATCGGTGGCAAGGCTTACGCCGTGAAACTGGACGTCACCGATCTCGCTTCGATCGAGGCGGCGGTCAAAGCGGTCGAGACAGGGGCCGGCGGACTGGACATCCTGGTCAATAACGCCGCTTTGTTCGACCTGGCGCCGATCGTCGAGATCAGCAAGGCGAGCTACGACAGGCTGTTTTCCGTCAATGTCGCCGGCACGCTGTTCATGCTGCAGGCAGCCGCCCGCTCGATGATCGCGGCTGGCCGAGGCGGCAAGATCATCAACATGGCGAGCCAGGCCGGGCGCCGCGGCGAGGCGCTGGTTGCCGTCTACTGCGCTAGCAAGGCAGCCGTCATCTCACTCACCCAGTCGGCCGGCCTCGACCTGATCAAGCACCGCATCAACGTCAACGCCATCGCGCCCGGCGTCGTCGACGGCGAGCACTGGGACCATGTCGATGCCCTGTTCGCCAAATACGAAAACCGGCCGAAGGGCGAGAAGAAGCGGCTGGTCGGCGAAGCCGTGCCTTACGGCCGCATGGGCACGGCGCAAGACCTCACCGGCATGGCGGTGTTCCTGGCCAGCGATGACGCCGAATACATCGTCGCCCAGACCTACAATGTCGATGGCGGCCAGTGGATGAGTTGAACTTTCCTTCTCCCTTGGGGGAGAAGGTGCCGAGTGAAACGAGGGCGGACGGGGGGTGTTCTGATGCAGCACTTCGTCCAGCACCCCTCAACCGTCTCGGCGCTGCGCGCCGATCCACCTTCTCCCACAAGGGGAGAAGGTCAGGCAGGCGCAGGCGCCGCAATGAGAAGGCGTTTGTTAAAATGACCGTAAAACTCTCATCGGCGGCACTGTCCCGCCTGCCGGAAAAAGTCGTCGGCCCGAAATATGATCGCGCCGCGCTCAAAGCCGGCATCGTGCATTTCGGCGTCGGCAACTTCCATCGCTCGCACCAGGCCGTCTATCTCGACGACCTGTTCAATGCGGGCGTCGGCCACGACTGGGCAATTGTCGGCGCCGGCGTTTTTGAGGGCGAAAAGGTCGGCCGCGGCAAGTTGCAGGAACAGGACTGGCTGACCACCGTGGTCGAGCAGGATTCTGGCCACATCAGCGCCCGCGTCACCGGCGCCACGATCGACTTCCTGATGCCGGGCGATGCAGCCGCGATCTTAGAACGGCTTGCCGACCCGGCGATAAGGATCGTTTCGCTGACCATCACCGAGGGCGGCTACTTCATCGATCCGGCATCCGGCGTGTTCAATCCGACCCATCCCGATATCGTCGCCGACGCGCAGCCGGGAGCAATGCCGAAGACTGTCTTCGGCATCATTCTTGCCGGGCTGTTGCGCCGCCGCGACGACGGCATAGTACCGTTCACGATCATGTCCTGCGACAACATCCCCCACAACGGCCATGTCACAGCCGACGGCGTCATCGGGCTCGCGCGGCTGATCGACGAGAAACTGGCGACCTGGGTGAGCGAGAACGTCGCCTTTCCCAACGGCATGGTCGACCGCATCACGCCGGCCACCACCGACCGCGAGCGCGGCATTCTGTCGAGCGAGTTCGGGCTCGACGACAATTGGCCGGTATTTTGCGAGCCGTTCAGGCAATGGGTCCTGGAGGACCATTTCACCGACGGCCGCCCGCCGCTGGAAAAGGTCGGCGTGCAGTTCGTCAGCGATGTCGCACCCTACGAGCTGATGAAGATCCGCATCCTCAATGGCGGCCATGCGACCATCGCCTATCCGGCCGGGCTGATGGACATCCATTTCGTCGACGAGGCGATGCAGGAGCCGCTGGTGCGCGGTTTTCTCGAAAAACTGGAGCACGACGAGATCATCCCGACGGTGCCGCCGGTGCCGGGTACCGTGCTGGAGGACTATTACCAGCTCATCGAGCACCGCTTCTCCAATCCGAAGATCGGCGACACCATTCGCAGGCTTTGCCTCGACGGCTCCAACCGGCAGCCGAAATTCATCATCCCGACCATCGCCGACCGGCTGAAGGCCGGCAAGGGCGTCGCCGGCCTGGCGCTGGAATCGGCGCTCTGGTGCCGATATTGCTTCGGCACCACGGATTCAGGCGCGGTCATCGAGCCCAATGATCCAAGTTGGGACCGGCTGCAGACGACCGCCAGGGCAGCAAAGGCTGCGCCTGCCGCCTGGCTGGCCATGGAGGACATCTATGGCGAGGTCGGCCGCTCGACGCCGTTTGTCGAGGCCTTTGCCAAGGCGCTCGAGGCGCTCTGGGCCGATGGCGCACGTACGACGCTGACGCGCTACCTCGCCGGCAACCTCTAAGATCGGCTCAATGCATGTCCCCGCCGATGAGGGCCCTGCAATGACGCCTGACCTGGTCATTTTCGACTGCGACGGCGTGCTGGTCGACAGCGAGGGGCTGTCCGTTTCGGCGCTGCTTAGCATGATCACGCTTGCCGGCGGCAGTGTCAGCGAGGATGCCGCCTATGAGCATTTCCTCGGCAAAAGCATGAAAAGCGTTCGCGAAATCCTCGGTCGCGACTTCGGACTTGATATCACCGACCAGCACCTGAGCGCGATGCGCGTCGGGCTGATGCGCAAGTTTCGCGACGAGCTGCAGCCGATCCCCGGCATCGGCCAGGTTTTGCCGAGGCTTACCGCGCCATGCTGCGTTGCTTCCTCCGGCACGCTGGACCGCATCCGCTATGCGCTCGACGTCACCGGGCTGCTCGGGCTGCTCGAGCCGCATCTGTTCAGCGCCGCCATGGTGGCGCGGGGCAAGCCGGCGCCGGACCTTTTTCTCCACGCAGCCGCCAAAATGGGAGCGATCCCGCAAAATTGCGTCGTCGTCGAGGACAGCCCCGTCGGCGTCGCGGCGGCACGGGCGGCGGGAATGCGCGTCCTCGCCTTCACCGGCGGCTCGCATGCCGGCAACCCGGCACTGAAAGCGCGGCTTGCGTCGAGTGAACCGGACTTTATATTCGCTGACATGCTGCAACTGCCCGATCTGATTGCAGGCCTGGGAGCGAGAGTAAGAACATCTTGACGAACAGTTTCGTTTGCGCGGTCGATGTCGGCACCGGGAGCGCCCGTGCGGGCATTCTCGACACCGGAGGCACCTTGCTCGGCCGCGCCGAGCATCCGATCGTCATGAACCGGCCGAAGGCCGATCACGCCGAGCACGATTCGCAGGATATCTGGTCGGCGGTCTGCATTGCGGTGCGCGCGGCCAATGAAAAAGCCGGCGTGGCAGCGCAGGACATCGTCGGCATCTCCTTCGACGCCACCTGCTCGCTGGTGGTGCGGGGCAAGGATGGTGGCCAGCTCAGTGTCTCGGTGACAGGCGAAAGGCGCTGGGACACCATCGTCTGGCTCGATCACCGCGCCATTGCCGAGGCCGATGAATGCACCGAAAGCGGCCACGCCGTGCTCGACTATATCGGCGGCGTCATGTCGCCGGAAATGGAGACGCCGAAGCTGATGTGGCTGAAGCGCAACCTGCCCGCGACATGGAACGAAGCCGGCTATCTATTCGACCTCGCCGACTTTCTCAGTTGGAAGGCAACCGGTTCGCTTGCCCGCTCGCAATGCACGCTGACCGCCAAATGGACCTATCTGGCGCATGAAGAGACCGGCTGGCGGCGCGACTTCTTCAAAGCCGTCGGGCTCGGCGATCTTTTCGAGCATGGCAATCTGCCTGACAAGGCCAGCCCGGTCGGCGCCGATATCGGCCGGCTGAGTAAGCAAGCCGCAGCCGAGCTTGGCCTGACCGAACAATGCCGGGTCGGCGCCGGCGTCATCGACGCCTATGCCGGCGCGCTCGGCGTGCTCGGCGGCTTCGCCGGCGATGAAACCAACATCGGCCGGCATCTGGCGCTGATCGCCGGCACTTCGAGCTGCGTAATGGCGATGTCGCCCGACCCGCAACCCTTTGCCGGGGTCTGGGGCCCGTATTGCGGCGCGGCGCTTCCCCGGCTTTGGCTGTCGGAAGGCGGCCAGTCGGCCACTGGCGCGCTGCTCGATCACATCATCCGCTGGCACGGCGCCGGCGGCGAGCCGGACGCCGCCATGCACGCCAGGATTGCCCGGCGCGTTGTCGAGTTGCGCGCCATAGAGGGCGAAAATCTGGCCGGAAGGCTGCATGTGCTGCCGGATTTCCACGGCAACCGCTCGCCGCTCGCCGACCCGCATGCCGTCGGCGTCATCAGCGGCCTGACGCTGGATTCCTCTTTCGACAGCCTGTGCAAGCTGTATTGGCGCACCGCCGTCAGCATTGCGCTCGGCGTGCGCCATGTGCTGGAAGCGCTGAACGAGAACGGCTATCTGATCGACACGCTGCATGTTACCGGCGGTCACACCAAGAACCCGCTGTTGATGGAGCTTTATGCCGACGCCACCGGCTGCACGGTGGTCGAGCCGCTGGCCGATGAGGCGGTGCTGCTCGGCACCGGCATGATCGCCGCCACCGCCGCCGGGCTTTTTCCCGATTTGAACGCCGCCTGCGTCGCCATGCAGCAAGGCGGCAAGACGCGAGAGCCCAATTCGGCGGCCGCCGGCCGGTTCGACCGCGACTACCGCGTGTTTTTGGAGATGCACCGGCAGCGGCAGGCGCTGGACGCGATCAGGTAGTCTCGAATGGCTTGTACCGCTACCTCTGGTTCCAGCGCCGGATAATTGGCTCGCCAAGGTCGTGCTCATAACCGAGCACGCTTGTGCTGGCGGTATCCAGCACGAAGAGCGCGCCATCTTGCGGCGGCAGGCCGAGCCAGCGCGCCGTCAGCACCCGCAGGAAATGCGAGCTTGAGAACACCAGGATATTGCCGTTGACGTCGCGCAATTCATTGACGATCCGATCGGCCCTCGCGCCGACATCCTCTGCCGCCTCGCCGTCAGGGCAGCCATCGCGAAACAGACGCCAGCCGGGACGCTCGATGAGGATCTGCTTCGTGGTCAGTCCCTCGTAGGCGCCGTAATCCCATTCCGCCAGGTCGGCCTTCTTCACGCCGGCCGAACCGAAGCCGGCCAGCGCGCAGGTCTTGAAGGCGCGCTGCGACGGGCTCGACCAGGCTGCTTGGAACGAAAGCCCCTTCAACCGCTCGGCGACCCGCCCGGCGGCCGCCTCGCCGGCTGCCGTCAACGGTATGTCGGTCAGGCCGGTGTGCTTTCCCGACGCGCTCCATTCCGTCTCGCCATGCCGAACGAGGTAGATTTCGGGAAACGCGCTCATCCGCATGCCTTTCGATGGAATCCGATGTGATGACCGCTCTTCAGATCGGCCTACGACGCTATCATAGCGGCTTCTGCGCCCTCTGGCTCAACTCTTCCCCTGAGTCAGCCCCCTTGCCATAGCTGCCCATTTCGTGGACAAGCCGTGCGGATAATGCGGAATCCGGGTCGATCACGGCCATTTTCCGCGCTGAGACGCGGCTTCCGGCCCTTTTTGCCGACGCGCCGCAATCGGATAGGCGAAAAAATGTCTGCGATCGAAGCCGGCGTGCGCGCGCCGGAAAATCTTTGGCGTCGGGAAATCAAGGCGACGCTGGCGCTCGCCTGGCCGATGGTGCTCACCAATCTCGGCCAGACCGCGATGACCGCCACCGATGTCATGATGATGGGGCGGCTGGGTCCGGACACGCTGGCCAGCGGCGCGCTCGGCGCCAACCTCTATTTCATGCCGCTGATCTTCGGGCTCGGCCTGATGCTGGCGACCTCGCCGATGATCGCCACGGAACTCGGCCGCCGTCGCCACTCGGTGCGCGATCTGCGCCGCACCGTGCGGCAGGGCCTGTGGCTGGCGATCCTCATCTCAATCCCGATCTGGATATTTCTCTGGTACGGCGAGGCGGTGTTGCTGGCCATGGGCCAGGAACCGGCGCTGGCACACCAGGCCGGAATCTACCTGCGCTGGCTCGAATGGGCGGTGCTGCCCTTCTACGGCTATATCGTCCTGCGCTCGTTCATCTCGGCGCTGGAGCGGCCGGGTTGGGCGCTGGTCATCGTCTTCGTTGCCGTCGCCTGCAATGTGTTCTTCAACTGGGTGTTCATGTTCGGCAATCTCGGCGCTTCTTCGATGGGCATTGCCGGCTCCGGCCTCGCCACCACGCTGTCCAGCATGCTGATGTTTGCCGGCATGGCGGCGGTGGTGATGCTTGAGCCAAAATTTCGCCGCTACCAGCTGTTCGGGCGCTTCTGGCGGGCCGATTGGCCGCGCTTCAAGGGCCTGCTGCGGCTCGGCCTGCCGATCGCCGGCCTGCTTGCCTTCGAGGTGACGATCTTCAACGCGGCGGCCCTTCTCATGGGCCTGATCGACGCCGCCTCGCTCGCCGCGCATGCCATCGCCATCCAGATCGCCTCGATCAGCTTCATGGTGCCGCTCGGCCTCAACCAGGCGGCGACGGTACGCGTCGGGCTCGCCCATGGCGCCGGCAATCCGGAAGGTGTTTCCCGCGCCGGCTGGACCGCTTTTGTCATCGGCGTCTCGTTCATGGCGCTGATGGGGCTGGTGATGATCCTGTGGCCGCAACTGCTGATCAGTGCCTTCATCGATCTCGGCGACCCGGCCAATGCCACTGTGATCGGGCTTGCCGTGTCGTTCCTGGCCTTTGCCGCGCTGTTTCAGATTTTTGATGGCGCCCAGGCCGTGGCCGCCGGCATGCTGCGCGGCCTGCACGACACCCAGGTGCCGATGATCTATGCCGCGATCGGCTATTGGGGCATCGGCCTCCCGCTCGGCGTCCTGCTCGCCTTCCATTCCGGGCTCGACGGCATCGGCATCTGGATCGGCCTGTCGTTGGGGCTGGCGGTGGTGGCGGCGCTGCTCCTGGCGCGCTGGCTGCGGCGCGACAAGATCGCGCCGCCGCTCTCCTTTGGGCATTGATGAAAGCGGCTTCGTCACGAAGCAGGACGGGGTCGTGACGTCTATGGATATCTCGTCCGATTTGCGATTGCGGCCTGTGGGCTTAAGTCGCTTTGCAACTCCTTTGGCAGTGGAAGGCTTGAGCACCCCAAGTGCACCGCGCGGGCGAACAATTTTCGTTGCTTCTGCTGGTGCTCCTTGATGGCTGCTGCGAGCCCTAATCCGTACGGGCCAAGAAAGACGCCGGTTCCCCAGCCCGGCTGCTTTTTTTCGCGAGCGTCGTAGTCCGAAGCCTCCATGCGGGCTTGCTGGCATTCCGGCGACGCCCATTTCCGGTCTTGCTTCGAAAGCGACGCTCCATAGTCGACCGGAGAGGTCGCGCACCCGGCTACTGTCGCGGCCAACGCGACGAACATTGCAATTCTCATCCCCAAGCCCTTGATAAGCATTGTGAGAGTACACAGAACTCTTCTTCCAACAAGGAGATAGCTCCGAAGAAGCGAAGAAGGTGTTGGAACGCCAAGCGCAGAGGCGGCTTGCTAGCTAGTTTGAAGTCGCCCGTCGTTCAAGCGAACGGGCATATTGCGTCAGCGGGAAGCACATGACGAAGAAGATCAAGGCGACCAGCCCATAGACGGTGAACGGCTCGAAGGTCGCATTGTTGATGGCGTTGGATGTCCTGACCAGTTCCTCGAAACCGATGATCGAGGTCAGCGCGGTCGACTTGATCAGCTGCACCAGGAAACCGACGGTCGGGGCGCGGGTGATCGAAAACGCCTGCGGCAGGATGATCAGCCTGAGTTCCTGCAGATAGTGAAGGCCGAGGCTGGCGCCGGCGTCCCACTGGCCGCGCGGCAACGCATCGACGCCGCTGCGCCAGATCTCGGCGAGATAGGCGCTGGCGAAGAAGGTCAGGCCAAGTGCTGCGGCGGTCCACGGTTCGATGCGCAAGCCCAGCATCGGCAGGCCGAAGAACATCAGGAAGAGCTGCATGAGCAGCGGCGTTCCCTGGAAAAGCGCGATGTAGCCCGACGCAAGCCGTCGCGCCCATTTATTCTTGGCGATCCGGAAGAACAGCACGACCATGCCGACCACGCCGCCGCCGAGGAAGGCCGCCAGTGACAGAAGCGCCGTCCAGCGCGCGGCGAGCAGGAGGTTGCGGACGATATCCCAGAAGGTGAATTCGATCATGACACGCCGGCTCCCAGAGCGCGGCGGCCGCCGCTGACCAGCAGCCGGCGCAGCCCCATCGACAGGACGAGATAGACCATCGTCACCACGAAATAGGTCTCGAAAGCACGGAAGGTGCGCGCCTGCAGCATGTCGGCCTCGTAGGTCAGTTCGCGCACCGCGATCTGCGACACCACGGCGGACTCCAGCATCATGATGATGATCTGGCTGGTCAGCGCCGGAAAGATCACCTTGAGCGCTTGCGGCAGCACGATCTTGACGAAGACCTGACGCAGCCTGAGCCCAAGCGCAAGGGCTGCTTCCGTCTGCCCGCGCGGCACCGCGTCGAGCCCGGCGCCGACGATCTCGATCGTGTAGGCCGCCATGTTGAGCGTCATTGCCAGCATGGCGGCCAGCAGCGGATCGAGCCTCACGCCGATGCTGGGCAACCCGAAGAAGATGAAGAACAGCTGCACAAGGAACGGCGTGTTCCTGATAATTTCGACATAGACGCCGATTGCCCGCTTGAGCAGCAAGGGGCCGTTTCGCCGCCCTGCTGCGCCGAGGATGCTGAGGAACGTTCCTGCCAGCGTGGTCACGGCGATCAAAAGGATCGTCATGGCCGCCCCGCGCGCGATCGCACCTGTCGCATCGGCAAGCCAGCCGAAGTCGAGGCTGTAGCCCATGATAGGTCCTTACCTCGGAGATCAATCCTTGAGGTTGTCGGGATTGAGCGGTGTTTTGAGCCAGGCTTTCGAGCTTTCGTCCAGCTTGCCGTCGGCCAGCATCTTGGCGACCGCGTCGTTGACCGCCTGCTTCAGGCGGTCCTCGTTCTTGTTGAGGCCGATATGCGAGGGCGAGGTGAGAAGCTGGAACTTCTGCTCCGGCTTCAGTGCCTCCTGGCGGGCGAGCACCTGGGCGCCGACATCGTTGCCGACGACCATCAGTTGCGTCTGACCCGAGATGAAGGCCTGGATGACGGAATTATAGTTGTCGAAACGGCGGATGTCGGCCGAGGCGGGTGCTGCCTCGGTCAGCGACGTATCTTCCAGCGTGCCGCGGTTGACGGCGATCGACTTGTCGGCGAGATCGTCCTTGCCTTCGACCTTGAGCGCGGCCGGGCCGATGACGGCGATATAATAGGGCGCGTAGGCGGCGGCGAAATCGATCACCTGCTCGCGCTCCTTGGAGTAGCCGACGCTCATCAGGATATCGACGCGCTTGTCGGTAAGATACGGGATGCGATTCTGCCCGGTCACGCTGACCAAGTTGAGCTTGACCTTGAGGTGGTCGGCGATGAACTGCGCCACGTCGACGTCATAGCCCTTGATGCTCATATCGGCACTGGCCGAGGAGAAGGGCGGAAAGTCGGAGAAAATGCCGACATTGATCGCGCCGGCCTTAGTGATGTCGTCGAGCGCGTCGGCATTGGCGGCCTGGGTGGCAAGACCGAGGCCGGCGAGCAGCAGCACGGCGGCGATGGATGATTTCATGTGAAATGTCATTGTCGTTCCCCTGCTGGAAGCTTGTTTTGTTTGAATGCGGCCGCCGGCTCCAGCGCGGCGGTCGCCTTGGATGTGCGTTAAGCTCGCTTGCCTGAGATCGCCGGGCTGAACACCATCAGGCTGAGGATTTCGAACAGCACCTGCGCGCCGGCATGGGCCGTGTTGGTGGTTGCGTCGTATTGCGGCGCCACCTCGACGACGTCGCCGCCGACGATGTTGAGCCCTTTGAGGCCGCGCAGAAGTTCAAGCACTTCCCGCGTCGTCAGCCCGCCTACTTCCGGCGTGCCGGTGCCCGGCGCAAAGGCCGGGTCGATGCTGTCGATGTCGAAGGACACATAGGTCGGGCCATCGCCGACTATTCTGCGCGCCTTCGCGATGATGGCTGGGATGCCGAGGCCGGTCACCTCTTCGGCATGCACGACGGTCATGCCGGATTCGTAGGTGAACTCCCACAGATATTCGGCCGATCCGCGGATGCCGATCTGGATGGTGCGCGACGGGTCGAGCACCCCGTCGAGCACCGCGTTGCGGAACGGCCCGCCATGGTGGAACTTGGTCATGTCGAACAGGCCGCTGGTGTCGCAGTGGGCGTCGATATGGATCATGCCGACCGGCGCTTTTTTGCCGACAGCCTTCAGGATCGGATGGCTGATCGAATGATCGCCGCCGACCGAAAGCGGAATGACGCCGGCGTCGACGATCTGGTTCGTCCGGCGCTCGATGTCGTCATGGCTGGTTTCCAGCCGGTAGCGGCTCTGGAACGGCACGTCGCCGATGTCAGCCACCTTCAGTTCGTGTGTCGGCGCGCATTCCAGCACATGGTTGTAGGGGCCGATGCGCTCGATGGCGCGCAGTGCCCTTGGCCCGAAGCGGGCGCCCGGCCGGTTGGTCACGCCAAGGTCCATCGGCACGCCGATCATCGCCACCTGCAGATCGCCGAAATCAGGATTGTCGGCGGCTATTTCCCGGTAAGGCGCGCTGAGGAAGGTCGGGATGCCGGAATAGGGCGCCAGCCGCGTGCCGCTCTTGGAAAAAATCTTGTCGGCGACGCGCCGGAATTTTGGGTCGAACATCTCGCCGCCATGGCTTTCGCCATATTTGCGGCGCAACGCTTCGAGCTTGCCGCTGTTATAACCCATGTCGGTCCTCCATGGCTGGTGCAGTGCGGCCATCAATGACGGTCGCCATTCCTGCCGGCTGCCTGCGGATTTCACGTCTTGATGCTGTACGAGCCAAAGTGTCTTGCAGCTGCATTGAAAAATCAATTGATATTGTTAGGGTGTTTGCTGTGAGAAAATCTCACATTGATGTCGAGCACGGTCTTATCCAGAACCGGGCGGATCGTGTTCCTTTGAGGCTCCGATGGCCAAGCGTCTGCCTCCCCTGAATCCATTGCGGGCCTTCGAGGCGACGGCGCGCCATGCCTCGCTGACCAAGGCGGCGGCTGAGCTCAACGTCACCCACGGCGCCGTCAGCCATCAGATCAAGGCGCTCGAACAGTCGCTGGGCGTCAAGCTGTTCCAGCGCGCCGGTCAGCGGGTGAAGCTGACGCCGCACGGCGCCGAATTGCTGCCGGCGGTGTCGACTGCCTTCGACGGCATCGCCGCCGCCACCCAGCGCATGACAAGGCCGGCGAGCACCGGCGCCCTGTCGGTGTCCTGCGTGCCGGCACTGCTGCTGCTGTGGATGATCCCGCGGCTCGGCAGCTTCACCTCGCAGTATCCCGATATCAGGCTGACGCTGATCCCGTCGAATGATGCCAAGGACGTCCGCGCGCCACATATCGATATCTGCGTGCATTATGGCGATGGCAGCTGGACCGATTGCTGGATGCGCAAATGGTCGGGCCTCGAACTGTTCCCGGTGGTCAGCCCGACGCTGATCAACAACCGTCCGATCCGCACCGTGCGCGATCTCGCCGATCACGTCTTCCTGCACGGGGACGACGGCCGCGAATGGCACACCTGGCTGGCCGCCGCCGACGCGCTGGATCTGGAGCGCGGCCGCCGCCATCATCTCGGCGACGCGCGCATGGCGAGCGAGGCGGCGGTCCACGGCCATGGCGTGGCGCTGGGCGATACGGTGACAGCAAGCGGACTGCTTGCCAGGGGACTGCTGGTCGCGCCGTTCAGCCTGTCGGTGCCGGCGGTCGACGATTTCTATGTCGTCTGCCGCAACGAGATGAGGTCGGCGCCGATCGTGCAGCTGTTCATCGACTGGCTGTTTGCCGAAAAGGAGCAGGCCGACGGCCGAGCCGATTCGCCGGTGGCGGGCCGCATCGGCATCCGCAGGAAGCGTCCGGCGCTGAGGGTGATCGGCGCCAAAAGCGCGCCCTGAAGTTGCTGCAGCCGACGCAGCGCGCTTCCCGCAGCCTTTTCTTTTTGTCGGGCCAGCCGGCAAAGCGGGAGGCGCATTCAAAAATTCAATGCTAAGAGGCATTTGGAGCAATTCCCGGAATAGTGCGCAGCGGTTTTCCCGGGAAAAGCGCTAAATGAAAAGCTAGGGCGAGCAGCGAAGGCGGCATCGAGACATGACCAAGACCGATATAGCGCGGCGCGTCTACAACCACACCTGGAAGCTCGACCCCATTGTCCGCAGCCTGCTCGACACCGATTTCTACAAGCTGCTGATGCTGCAGATGATCTGGGGCATGTATCCCAAGATCGACACCACCTTCTCGCTGATCAACCGCACCACCTCGGTTCGCCTTGCCGAGGAGATCGACGAGGCAGAATTGCGCGATCAGCTCGACCATGCCCGCACCTTGCGCTTCTCCAAGAAAGAGATGATCTGGCTTGGCGGCAACACCTTCTATGGCCGCAAGCAGATATTTGAACCGGAATTCCTCGCCTGGCTCGAGAATTTCCAGTTGCCGGAATACGCGCTTTCCAAGTGCGATGGCCAGTACGAGCTCACTTTCAGCGGTCCGTGGATGTACACGACGCTGTGGGAGATCCCGGCGCTGGCAATTATCAATGAACTTCGATCTCGCGCCGCCATGCGGGCGTTCGGGCCGTTTGCGCTCGACGTGCTCTATGCCCGCGCCAAGGCCAAGATGTGGGCCAAAACCGAGCGGCTGAAAGCGCTGCCGGATATCCGCATTTCGGATTTCGGCACCCGCCGCCGCCATTCCTTCCTGTGGCAGCGCTGGTGCGTCGAAGCGCTGAAGGAAGGCATCGGCGAGGCTTTCACCGGCACCTCCAACGTGCTTTTGGCCATGGACAACGACCTCGAGGCGCTCGGCACCAACGCGCATGAACTGCCGATGGTGTTCGCCGCGCTCGCCAATTCGGAAAAGGAAATGAAGCAGTCGCCCTACAAGGTGCTGCAGGACTGGCAGCGCTACTATGGCGGCAATCTGCTGATCGTGCTGCCGGACACCTTCGGCACCGCGGCGTTCCTGCGTGACGCGCCGGACTGGATCGCCGACTGGACCGGTTTTCGCCCCGACAGCGCGCCGCCGATCGAAGGCGGCGAAAAGATACTTTCCTGGTGGCGCGGAAAGGGCAAGGACCCCAGACAGAAGCTTCTGATTTTCTCCGACGGGCTCGAGGTCGAGACCATCGAGGAAACCTACCGCCATTTCCACGGCAAGGTGCGCATGTCCTTCGGCTGGGGCACCAACCTGACCAATGATTTCGAGGGCTGCGCGCCGACCAAAACCAACCGGCTCGACGCCATCTCGCTTGTCTGCAAAGTCACCGAGGCCAATGGCCACCCGGCGGTCAAGCTCTCCGACAATCCCGCCAAGGCCACCGGCGACGAAAAAGAGATCGAGCGCTATTTGCGCATATTCGGCGAGAAAGACCGCGTGGAGCAGCTGGTCAAGGTGTAAGGGTGAGGGAACTCTTGGGATAGGATGAGTTCCGTCGCGCCCCCCTCTGTCCTGCCGGACATCTCCCCCACTTGGGGGGAGATTGCGCCGTCATTGCCGCTTTCGCCAATCACCAAAGTTGCTAAGGGAAAGCCGGCGGCGAAACTGCCGATCTCCCCCCAAGTGGGGGAGATGTCCGGCAGGACAGAGGGGGGCGCCGTAGAGCGCTGCCAAAGCCAGGTAGCTCAATTGCTCCGCTGGCTCCTTCTGGTCCTCGCACTTACCCTTCCACCCACCTCCGCCTTCGCCCATGCCTCCGATCGCGGCCACGTCCTGCTTCTGCCCACCGGCTACTACGTCGCCGGCGGCGCGTTCGCGGTCGCAGCCAGTTTTCTTGTCCTGGCGCTGCTGCCCTCAGACTTTCCTGCCCGCTTCTGGCGGCGGCGCCTGCCGCTGTTCGCATTCGGCGACGGCGCGCGGGCGGTCGTCAGCTTGATATCCTTTGCCGGCTTTGTAATTCTGATTGCGGCCGGCCTGTTCGGCAGCCGTGATCCGCTCTCCAACCCGCTGCCGCTGGCGATCTGGACGCTGCTCTGGGTTGGCCTGGTTTTACTTCAGGGGCTGTTCGGCAATCTCTGGTCATGGCTCAACCCGTGGTACGGGCCCTGCCGTGTCATTTCGCGCCTGTTCGGCAATCGCAAGGTCGTCAATCGCAAGACATGGCGACCGCCTGCGTGGCTCGGCTGCTGGCCGGCTTTCGCGCTGTTCTTCGCCTTCGCCTGGTTCGAGTTGATCGACCCGGCGCCCGACGACCCGGCGCGGCTCGCCTGGGCCGCCGGCCTTTATTGGCTGCTGAGTTTTGCCGCCATGCTGGTGTTCGGCTACCGCGACTGGACCCGGCGCGGTGAGTTCCTGACCGTCTTCCTCGCCATGGTTGCGCGCTTCGCCCTGCTTGAGCGCGACGAAGGCAAGCGCAATGAAGGCGGGCGCAATGAAGTCGAGCGCAAGGAAGGCGGTCGGCTCAGTCTGTGCTGGCCGGGCGCCAAGCTCAGCAATGCCGCGCCGCTGTCGCTCAGCGGCATCGCTTTCCTGCTGCTTGCGCTGTCGTCGGTGTCCTTCGACGGCCTGTCCAAAACCTTCTTCTGGCTCGGCCTGTTCGGCATCAATCCGCTGGAAGTCCCGGGCCGCACGGCGGTGATCGGCATCGGCAGCTTCGGGCTCGTGCTGACGTTCGTCTTGCTTGCAGCCGCGTTCATCATTGCCATTGTCCTTGGCCAGCATCTTGCCGGCAGCCCGCATTCCCTCGGTCAGGCCGCAGGGCTGCTGGTCTGGTCGATCGTGCCGATCGCGCTCGCCTATCACGTTGCGCACTATCTGACGGCGCTGCTCGTCGACAGCCAATATGCGGTGGCTGCGCTTTCCGACCCATTTGGGCTGGGCTGGAACCTGTTCGGCATCGCCGACATGCAGATCGAAGCCGGCGTCGCTGCCGGCGCCGGCTCGGCATGGTGGCTGTGGAATATCCAGGCCGGCGTCATCATCATCGGCCACATGCTCGCCGTGCTCGTCGCGCATGGCCTCGCCTGGCGATTGCACCCGCGTCCCGCTGGCGCCGCGCTCAGCCAGTTTCCGCTCACCGTGCTGATGATCGCCTATACGGTCTTCGGCCTGTGGTTGCTTGCCACGCCTTCGGTCGGGTGAGACAAAACTCCGGCTTCGATGACGTCGATGAGTCCCCGGGGGAAAGCTCGCTTGCCACGTCAGAGCTTTGATGATTTAGTTTGTACACATGCAATTTCGGCGCTCTTACCGAGAGTGGCCCGCGTCGCTACAGCCATTGGTCAAAACTCAAAAAACAAGGGGAACTGCCGTGACTGACAAGAATGGGTTTTTCGATCTCTCCAAGACCGGTTTTACCCGCCGCACCGCGCTCAAGGGGTTGGCCGCGGGCGCCGGCCTTGCCGTCGCGCCTGGGTTCGTGCGCTACAGCCAGGCGCAAAGCTCGGCGCCGATAAAGATCGGCTTCCAGTGCCATCGCACCGGCATCGGCGCCGCCTATGGCCGCTGGTACGAGCGGACCACCGCAGCCGCGGTCAAGGCGATCAACGAAGCCGGCGGCATCAACGGCCGGCCGGTCGAGGTGATCATAGAGGATGACGGCACCGATCCCGGCCGCGGCGCCGAAGTGGTCGGCAAGTTCGCCACCCAGCACAAGACTGACATCATCTACGGCACGCTGTTTTCGCATGTCGTCATCGGCTCGGCGCCCGCCGCCGGCGAGGCCAAGATGCCCTATTTTGTCGTCAGCGAAGGCCACCACGTCGCCTCGACCAAGCTCAACCGCTACGTCTTCCAGCCCGGCATCACCGACGTGAAGAGCCAGATCCAGGCGATGGCGCCGTGGATCGCGGCGAATGCCGGCAAGAAGGTGACGCAGATTTTCCCCGATTTCGCCTTCGGCTACGACCATCGCGACTACCTGCCGCCGGCGCTGAAGGCGCAGGGCGCCGATGTCATCGCCCAGATCGCCATCCCGCCGACGGAATCGTCCTTCACCAAATACTTTCCGCAGATCCCGGCCGAGACCGAGGTGATCTACCACGTCATGGTCGGGCCGGCGGTGCTCACCTTCGTCAAGGAACTCGGCGAATTCTACGGCTCCAGCCGGCCGCAGCTGTTCGGCTTCATCGATTCGCTCGAAGCCACCGACATCAACAGCCCCGGCCTCGAATTCCTCGACGGCAGCCATTTCTGGGAAGGCTCGCCGCGCTACGCGCAGCCAGATGATTCCGCCGCGCAGAAGGCCTATCGCGCCGCCGTCGGCATCGACGACAATGGCGCTGCCGTCGGCGATCCGAAGGACGTCTCCACCGCCGCGCACATGTTCGGCTGCTGGGAAACGCTCTATGTCGTCAAGAAGGCGATGGAGGATGCCGGCTACAAGGGCCCGGAAGACCGTGCCAAGCTGGTCGAGGCGACCGAGGCCTTGACCGAGTTCGCCGAGGGCCCCGAGCATCCGCAAGGGCCGAAGACCTTCAACGGCAAGATCCACCAGTGTTTTGGCATCCAGAACATCTCCAAGGTCGAAGGCGGCCGGCTGAACGTCGTCCACAAGACCAAGATCGAGGACGGCCTCTACGAGCCGGAAGGGGATTACACGACGCAGGCGCTGTGAGCTTGCACCCCGCCAGCGTATAGCCGATGCACTTCGGACCTCATCTTCTTCTCGCCGCCCTCGAAGGCCTCGTCACCTCCGCCGTGCTGGCGCTGACGGCGCTTGGCCTGTCGCTGGTGTTCGGCGTCATGCGCGTCGTCAATGTCGCCCATGGCGAGTTCTTCATGCTCGGCGCGGTGCTTGCCTGGGCGATCTCCACGGCGATATCAGGCCATCCGGCGCTCGGCTTCCTCGCAGCCCTGGTGCTGGCGCCGCTGATCGTCGGCCTGATCGCGCTGGTCTCCGAACGGCTGGTGCTGCGCCGGCTGAATTACAATCCGGAAGCCACCATCGTCGCCACCATCGGCATGCTCTACATCATCCAGCAACTGGCGCTGACCTTTTATGGTCCGGAGGCACGGCCAGTGGAGCCGCCCTTCAGCTACCGCATCCTTTTGCCGTGGTTCGGCTACTCCGGCTACAAGCTGTCGATCATCGCCGCATCCGCGCTTCTGCTGGTGGCGACCTGGTTCGTGCTGACGCGTACGAGAATCGGCCTCGTCATGCGCGCCACGCAATATGACAGCGAAACGGCGCAGGCCTTTGGCATTCCGGTCGACCGCGTCTATGCCGGCGTCTTCGCGCTCGGCGCCATGCTGGCGGCGGTGGCCGCGGTGCTGATCGTGCCGATCAGCCAGGCGCATTACCTGATGGGACAGGACCCGCTGCTGCTGTCCTTCATCGTCGTCATCATCGGCGGCCTCGGCTCGCTGCGCGGCACCGTCGTCGCCGCCGTGCTCATCGGCCTGTCGGACGGCATCGTCTCGGTGTTCTTCTCGCCGACGCTGGCCAAGATCATCGCCACGCTGCTGGTGGCCATGGTGCTGGTGTTCCGGCCGCAAGGCCTGTTCGGGACGGCATCGCGATGAAGGAGGCTTCACCGTCAAAGGCCTATGCGTTGCATCTGGGCGTCATCGTCCTGCTGTTCGCCCTAAGCTTCGTCCTGCCGGAATATCACCACGGGCTGCTCGCCCGCATCATGGTGCTGGCGGTTTTCGCCATGGGCTACAACCTGCTGTTCGGCTATGTCGGGTTGCTCAGCCTCGGCCACGCCATGTTCTTTTCGGCTGGGCTCTATGGCGCAGGCCTTGCCGTCATCCACCTCGGCTGGAGTGTGCCGGCCGCGTTCGCCGTCGGCCTTGCCTGCGGCGCGCTTCTCGCGCTGGTGATCGGGCTGCTGGCGCTGCGCACTTCCGGTGTCGCCTTCATGATCGTCACCATGATGTTCGCGCAGGTGTTCTATCTGATAATCCTCTATCTCGCGGCCTGGACCGGCGGCGATCAGGGCCTGGTGGTGCCGCAGTCGGCGCGTGTGCTTGTTTTGGGCGACACCTCGCTCGGCCTCACCAATCCGACCGTGCGCTACATGAGCGCGCTGGTCCTGTTCTCGATCGTGCTGCTGGTGACGCTCGGCATAGTCCGCTCCAGGTATGGCCGTGTGCTGGTCGCCATCCGCGAAAACGAGGAGCGGACCAAAATGCTTGGCTACGACATTTTTTCCAACAAGCTTGCCGCGGTCGTCGTCTCCGGCACCATCTGCGCGGCATCGGGCGCCGCCTACGCGCTGCTGTTCGGTTATGTCGGCTCGACCTTCGCCTCGGTGCAATATTCCATCCTGCCGTTGCTCTGGGTGCTGCTCGGCGGTGCTGCGACCACGCTCGGTCCGCTGATCGGCACTCTGTTCATGTACTATGTCGTCGACGTCACCAGCGGCTACACCTCGGCCTATCTGCTGATCGTCGGCATCGCTCTCATCGCGCTGGTGCTGTTCTTTCCCAGGGGCGTTCTCGGCACCATCCGCCAGCGCTGGCTCGCATGGCTGCCATGATGCCGCTGCTGACGACCAAAGGCCTGTCCCGCAATTTCGGCGGCCTGCGCGCTGTCGATGGTGTCGATTTCGCCCTCATGCCGGGCGAGATCCGCGCCGTCATCGGCCCCAATGGCGCCGGCAAGACCACCTTCGTCAGCCTGATCAGCGGCCGCATCCAGCCGTCATCGGGCATGATCGTCTTCGACGGCGCCGACATTACCAACCTGCCGGCCTACGCCAGGGTCCGCCTTGGCATCGCCTACACCTTCCAGATCACCAGCGTCTTCGCCAACCTCACCGGCTACGACAATGTCGCGCTGCCGGTGCAGCGCACGCTGACCGACGGCCGCTCGAAAGGTGCTGTGCATGCCGGCGTCATGGCGGCGCTGGAGCGCACCGGCCTTGCCGACCGCGCCCATATGCCGGCCGGGCAATTGTCCTATGGCCATCAGCGCCTGCTCGAAGTGGCGATGGGGCTGGCGCTGAAACCGCGCCTGCTGATCCTCGACGAGCCGACGCAGGGGCTGGCCGACAGCGAGATCGACAATTTCATCGGGCTGGTGCGCGAGATCGCCAAAAGCGCCACCGTGCTGCTGATCGAGCACAACATGCCGGTGGTCATGCAGCTTGCCGACCGCATCACCGTCTTCAACGCCGGCAAGATCCTGGCCGAAGGCACGCCCGAGCAGGTCCGCGCCAATACGCAAGTGCAGGACGCCTATTTGGGGACGACCCCATGACGCAACCACGGGCTGAAGCACTGACCATCTCCGGGCTCGACTGCTTATACGGCGAGGTCCAGGTCCTCTACGGCCTCGACCTCGTGCTGAACAAGGGCGAGGTGCTTTGCCTGTTCGGCCGCAACGGCGCCGGCAAGACGACGACGCTGAAGGCGATCATGGGCCTCGTTCCCACACGCGCCGGCTCGATCAGGCTCGACGGCAGGGAATTGACCGGCCTGCCGGCGCATGACGTGCCGAAGGCCGGCGTCGCCTATGTGCCGCAGGGCCGGCGGCTGTTTGCCGAGATGACGGTGGCCGAAAACATCGAGATCGGCCTGATGGCCCGCGGCAAGGGCAAGGCGACGCGCGAAAACGTGCTCGACCTCTTCCCGCTGCTGCGCCAGCGGCTGAGACAACGCTCCGGCACGCTGTCGGGCGGCGAGCAGCAGATGCTGGCCATGGCTCGGGCCCTGTGTCTCGAGCCGCAGGTGCTTCTGCTCGACGAGCCGACCGAAGGGCTGATGCCGTCGATGATCGCAAAAATCCGCGAGACGGTAGCGAAGCTGCGTGTATCAGGCGTCTCGACGATCCTGGTCGAGCAGCGCGTCGATGCTGTGCTGTCCGTCGCCGACCGGGTCTCGTTCATCGAAAACGGCCGCAACCGCGAGACCGTCGATGTCGAGGAACTCCGCGCCGATCCGTCGGCGGTCCGCCGCTATGTCGGCGTCGGCTGATCAGCGAAAGAACAGGAAACCCGCGATCAAAAAAATCGGGATCAGCACCGCGCCCGACCATGCCATGTAGCCGAAGAAGCCCGGCATTTTTACGCCGCGATGCCTGGCAATGGCGTAAACCATGAAATTCGGCGCATTGCCGATATAGGTGTTGGCGCCCATGAACACCGCGCCGGCCGAGATCGCCGCCAGCGTCGAGGCGAAGGTGGTCATCAGATGCTGCGGATCGCCGCCGGCGAGCTCAAAGAACACCAGATAGGTCGGCGCATTGTCGAGGAAGGAAGACAGCGCTCCGGTCATCCAGAAATAGGCCAGGTCGTTGGGCTCGCCCGTTGGCGAACTGACCAGCGAGACCAGCGGCGCCAGCGCGCCGTCGGCACCGACCCTGAGAATGGCGATGACCGGAACGATGCAGATGAAGATGCCGGCGAACAGTTTTGCCACCTCGGATATCGGCTCCCAGTGGAAGTTGTTCGCCCGCCTGTGGCTCTTGCTTGAGACAGCGAGCGAAAGCAAGGCGAGGGCCAGGATGATGGCGTCGCGCACAAGGTTCTGCAATTCAAGGCTCACGCCCTGGACGGAGAACGCCACGCCCGGCTTCCAGGTCGCGGAAAGCAGGATCGCGCCGATCACCCCGGCCAGCAGCGGGAGGTTGGCCAGGCCTCGGATGCGCACCTTGGTGTCCGGTGTCGGATCCTTGATTTTCGGTGCGCCGGCCTCGCGGTGATGCAGGATGATGTCCATGGCCAGGAAGACGGCCAGCACCAGGCCGCCGACGAACAATGTCTCCTGATAGAGATTGACAGCGGTCCAGAAGAAATCGACGCCGCGCAGGAAGCCGACGAACAGCGGCGGATCACCGAGCGGCGTCAGCGAGCCGCCGATGTTGGACACCAGGAAAATGAAGAAGATGACGACATGGGCGTTGAACGGCCGGTTGTCGTTGGCGCGCAGGATCGGCCTGATCAGGATCATCGAGGCGCCGGTCGTGCCGATGACCGAGGCGAGCATCGCCCCGATCAGCAGCAGTCCGGCATTCACCAGCGGCGTGCCGTGGATGTTGCCGGCGACGAGGATGCCGCCCGAAATGGTGAACAGCGCAAACAGAAGAATGATGAACGACATGTATTCGGTGAGCAGCGCATGCAGCACCGCCTCTGCTGCCGAAGCCATGCCGAACGCCAGCGCCAGCGGCACGACCGCAAGCGCCGCCCAGAACAAGGTGATCTTGCCGTAGTGATGCTCCCAGACATGGTGGAAGAGCAACGGCCCGGTGGCGATCGACAGAAGCAGGCCGGCAAAGGGCAGCGCCCACCACAGCGACATTGTTTCGCCCGGCAGTTCGTGGGCCTCGGCTGCAAGCACTGTTCCCGGAAACAGGGTTGCGACTGCCACCACAGCGCCCGCCGTCAAAGCCGCCGCAAACCGCATAATGCCCCCTCTGGAATTGTGTCGAATGCGATTGGTGATGTTCAAGCCAGCGTCACGCCGGCATCGCGCATTCGGTTCAGCATAGTCTCGAGTGAGCCATTGAGATCGATGCCGCGGCAGGCGTCGAGCCGCACTGTCGTCTGAAAGCCGTGCTTGACCGCGTCGAGCGCCGAGAAGGCGACGCAATAATCGGTCGCCAGGCCGACCAGGGTCACAGTGTCGATGCCGCGCTCCTTGAGATAGCCGGCAAGGCCGGTCGGCGTCGCATGGTCGTTCTCGAAGAAAGCCGAATAGCTGTCGATCTCCGGGCGGAAACCCTTGCGGATCACCAGTTCGGCCCTGGTCCAGGCAAGGCCCGAATGGAAATCCGAACCCAGGCTGCCCTGGATGCAGTGGTCGGGCCACAGCGTCTGCGGGCCGTAGGGCATCTCGATCGTTTCGAACGGCTGCTTGCCGGGATGATTGGAGGCAAAACTCGAATGTCCGGCGGGATGCCAGTCCTGCGTCAGCACGACATGTTCGGTCCGCCGGATCAGGTCGTTGACCAGGGGCACGATCTCGTCGCCGCCGGCCACCGCCAGCGCGCCGCCCGGACAGAAATCGTTCTGCAGGTCTATGATGACAAGCGCTTCGTCGGCCATGGAGCCTCCCTCTTGTTTGTCCCGGAGGCATGAAGTCTGCCGAAACGTGGAATCCGGTGTTCGAACCCGCCGAAAATGCCGCTGACGCAACGGATGCAGAAACTTGACCAGATGGCCGGCTGCGTCAACTCCAACGGCATAACAAATGCGTGCCGTCGCGCCGATGCGGATAGCGGCTCGAAACTCTGGCTTTGACAATTCCTGCCGGCTTGATATCATTTGCATACGAATGAATTTGACCGGCCCGAATGCCGGAAGGACTCCCTATTTTTGGGAAGGCCCATTTTGGGAAGGCAAGCGTGATCCGTTACGCGAAACCCACCACCATAGACGAGGCGCTCGCTTTGCTTGGCGAGGCTTCGTGGCGCATCCTTGCCGGCGGCACTGATTTCTATCCGGCACAAGGAGCCAAGCCTTTCCGCGACAATGTCCTCGACATCAACGGCCTGGCGACGCTGCGTGGTATTGCTGAGACCGACAGCCATTGGCGCATCGGCGCGCGCACGACCTGGACCGATCTTGTCCGTCATCCGCTGCCGGCGGCCTTCGACGCGCTGAAGCAGGCGGCGCGGGAAGTCGGCTCCGTCCAGATCCAGAACGTCGCCTCCATCGCCGGCAATCTCTGCAACGCCTCCCCGGCGGCCGACGGCGTGCCGGCGCTGCTCGTCCTCGACGCCGAGGTCGAGTTGCGCGCGGTGGCGATGGTCCGCCATCTGCCGCTGGATAAATTCATCCTGGGGAACCGCCGCACGGAACTGCAGCCGGGCGAAATGGTCACCGCCATCCGCGTGCCGAAAGAAGCGGCCACCGGCACGTCGGTTTTCGAAAAGCTCGGCGCGCGCCGCTATCTCGTCATTTCGATAGCCATGGCGGCGGCTCGCTTGACCATTGAGGATGGCATCGTCGCCAACGCCGCCGTCGCCGTCGGCTCCTGTTCGGCGGTCGCCAGGCGTCTTGCAAGCGTCGAAGCAGCCTTGCGCGGCCTCCCGGTCAACGACGCTCTCGTCGCTGCGATCCAGTCCGCACCGATGGACGAGCTTTCGCCGATCAACGACGTGCGCGGCAGCGCCGAATACCGGCTGGACGCCGCGCGCGAGATCGTCGCCCGCGCCGTTCTCGGTGCCGCGGGTCACGCGTCGGTCGAGAAGGTAGCGGCGGCATGAGCCAAGCTCAACCTGGCATGACCAAAACTCAGCCTGGCATGAGCGGAACTCAGCCTGGCATGGGTATGGAGCGCGCCGACATCGCCTTCGAGGTCAACGGCGCCGCCGTCTCTGTCTGCGTGCCGCCGGTTCGCCGTCTCTCTTCGGTGCTGCGTGACGAATTGCGGCTGACCGGCACCAAGGTCGGCTGCGACGCCGGCGACTGCGGCGCCTGCACGGTGCTTGTCGACGGCGAACCTGTCTGCGCCTGCCTGATGTCTGCGGCTTCTGCCGCTGGCACCGTGGTGACCACGGTCGAGGGTCTCGCCAACGGCAGATTGTCGGCGCTGCAGGCCTCGTTCCTCGACCATGGCGCGGCGCAATGCGGCATCTGCATACCCGGCCTGCTCATCGCGGCGACAGCGCTTCTGGACAACAACCCCAATCCAACCGAGGCCGAAACCCTGGATGCCCTGGGCGGCGTCCTCTGCCGCTGCACCGGCTATCGCAAGATCATAGCTGCGGTGATGGATGCGGGACGGTTCGCGAGCGAATTTTTGACCGACGGCGCTGCCCCTCATCCGCCTGCCGGCACCTTCTCCCCGTATAATGACGGGGAGGAAGGACAAGTTTCTGCGCTGGCGACCCCTTCTCTCGATCTTGACCGCAGAATGCCAATCTCAGGCCACGCCGTCGGCTCCTCTCCAATTCGCCTCGACGGCCTGGCGAAAGTCACCGGCGGGGAAAAATTCGGCGGCGATTCCTTCCCGGCCGATGCGCTGGCGGTGCTGGTGGTTCGCTCGCCGCATCATCACGCCCGCTTCGCCTTCGGCGATCTCGACGCCTGGGTGAAAGTCCATCCCGGCATCGTCGGCGTCTTCACCGCTGCCGACATTCCGGGAAGGAACTGCTTCGGCGTCATTGCACCTTTTGCCGACCAGCCAGCGCTGGCCGAAATTTTTTCGCGCTTTCGCGGCGAGGCGGTGGCGCTGGTTGCCGGCGAGCGCGAGGCCATCCTCGATCTCGACCTTGCGGATTTTCCTGCTCGTTGGACCGAGTTGCCGCATGTCCTGCAGCCAGGCGAGGCGCAAGCCGGCGGTGTGCAGCTAATCCACGAGAACCGGCAGGCAAACCTGCTCACATCGGGCTTTGTCGAGCGTGGTGACCCCGACGCCGCCCTTGCCGGCGCCGCCTTCACTGTTTCCGGCGCCATCGACACGTCCTATGTCGAACACGCCTATATCGAGCCCGAGGCCGGCTATGCCTATATGGACGGCGACACGCTGGTCGTCGTCGCCTGCACGCAGGCGCCCTATATGGACCGCGACGACGTCGCAAAAGTGCTTGGCCTTGCCGTCGACAAGGTGCGGATCGTGCCGACCGCCACCGGCGGCGGCTTCGGCTCCAAGCTTGACGTTTCGTTGCAGCCGCTGATCGGTCTGGTCGCGATGAAAACCGGGCGGCCGGCAGCACTTGCCTATACCCGTCATGAATCGATGATCTCGACCACCAAGCGTCATCCCGCCGAGATGAAGGCGACGATCGGCGCCGATGCCGATGGTCGCGTCACCGGCATGGTCTTCGCAGGCGATTTCAACACCGGCGCCTATGCGAGCTGGGGACCGACCGTCGCCAACCGCGTACCGGTGCATGCCTCCGGTCCCTATGCGACGCCGAATTATCGGGCCGAGGGCCGCGCCATCCATACAAATGGCCCGATCTCCGGCGCCTTCCGCGGTTTCGGCGTGCCGCAGGCGACGATCATGCAGGAGACGCTCTATGACGAGCTTGCCGCAAAGCTTGGGCTGGACCGGCTCGATTTTCGCCTGAAAAACTGCCTTCGTAACGGATCCGAAACGGTCACCGGCCAGAGGCTGGAATCGGGCGTCGGCATGGCCGAGTGCCTCGAAGCACTGCGCCCGCATTGGACGCGTGCGCTTGCCGATGCCGATGCATTCAACTGTGCCAATGACAGCAGGAAACGCGGCGTCGGTGTCGCCTCCTGCTGGTACGGCTGCGGCAACACCTCCCTGCCCAATCCGTCGACCATCAGGGTCGGCATCTCGGCTGAAGGCGATGTCGTCCTGCATCAGGGCGCGGTCGATATCGGGCAAGGTTCGAACACGGTCATTGCGCAGATCTGCGCCGACGCGGTCGGCCTGCCGCTCGAAAAATTCCGCTTGAAAAGCGCCGACACGGCGATCACGCCGGACGCCGGCAAGACGTCCGCCTCGCGTCAGACCTTCGTGACCGGCAAGGCCGCCGAAAAGGCCGGCCGTGCCTTGCGCGAGACGATGCTGCGCTTCGCCAACGTGTCGGAGAGAGCGGCGATCGCTCTCGATGGCGCAAGCCTGGTCATCCGCGAGGGCGAAGCGACACGGCATATCGATTTGTCCACGCTGAAGGCCGATGCCGACGGCTTGGTCTTTCGCGCTGAGGAAAACTATGACCCGCCGACCCTGCCGCTCGACGCTAGGGGCCAGGGCAAGCCTTACGCCGTCTATGGCTACGGCGCGCAGATCGCCGAACTGCAGGTCGACCTCAAGCTCGGCACGGTCAAGCTGATCAAGATCACCGCCGCGCATGATGTCGGCAAGGCGATCAATCCTCTGCTTGCCGAAGGCCAGATCGAAGGCGGCATCGCGCAAGGCATCGGCATGGCGCTGATGGAGGAATACATCCCCGGCCGCACCGAGAATCTGCACGACTACCTGATCCCGACGATCGGCGACGTGCCGCCGATCGAGACCATCCTGATCGAAGTTCCGGATCCGGAAGGACCCTTTGGCGCCAAGGGCCTGGGCGAGCATGTGCTGATCCCGACGGCTCCGGCGATCCTCAATGCCATCCGTCATGCCACCGGTGTGCTGGTCAGCAAAATTCCGGCGACGCCGACCCGTATCCGCGCCGCGATACGCGACAAGGAGGCACGCCGATGAGCGAGCTTGCCGAACGCTTCGAGACGCATGATCCCGGCGAGAAGCAGGTGGCGGAAAAGATCCGCTGCGATGCCTGTCCGGTCATGTGCTACATAGCAGATGGCCGCACCGGCGCCTGTGATCGTTACGGCAATGTCGGCGGCAGGATCGTGCGGATGGATCCTCTGACCATCCTCGACCACGCGACCGAGACCGGCGGCGCTGTCGTGCCGTTTGTCGCCGAGGGCGAAGAATGGGACGGCGAACTGGTCAACACCGGCCGCCGCTTCGTCACCGCGATCGGCGCCGGCACCACCTATCCCGACTACAAGCCGGCGCCTTTCATCGTCAGCCAGGAGGTCGAAGGCGTCGATCTCGTCACCGTCGTCACCGAGGGCATCTTCTCCTACTGCGGCGTCAAGGTGAAGATCGACACCGACCGGCATATCGGCCCCGAAACGGCGACGGTCCGCGCGGCGGGCGAGGCGATCGGCCATGTCACGACAGGCGAATATGGCTCGCAGATGCTGTCGCTGGGCGGCGTGCATCATCTGACCGGCGGATCCAAGGCCGAAGGTCGCGCCACCTGCGATGCGCTGCTCCATCTATGCAACCGCAAGCCGGTCGAACTCACCATCGACGGCGGTGCCACGGTCATCGTCGAAGCCGGCAAGCCGCCGGTCATCGACGGTCAGCTCGAGCAGCGAATGCGGGTCGGCTGCGGCTCGGCCACCATCGGCATGTTCGCCACCCAATGGCGCGGCCTGGTCGACGAGGTGGTGGTGGTCGACGACCACATCACCGGCGTCGTTTCCGAGCATCAGGCAGGCAAGGTGCTCGGCTGGCAGGATACCGGCATAAAAATCATCGGCCGCCGTTCGACGCCGGGACGCTATTTCAAGGTGTCGGAGCCCGGCCTCGGCTGGGGCGGCACCAGCATTTCCGACCCGCTGTCGATCCTTGGTGAGTGGAATGCGAAGAAGGGCGCACATCCCGGCCTGTCGCTGCTGATGGTCTCGACCACCGGCGAGCAGTTCGCGTATTACGAGCTCGACGAGGAATTGAAGCCGGTGCAGAAACCGTTCCCCGAGAGGCTGCAGAAATCCGTCGGCCTGATCGAGGACAATTGCGAGCCGGCGCTGTGCACCGTGCTGTTCGTCGGCGGCGCCGGCGGCTCGCTGCGCGCCGGCGTCACCGAGAACCCGGTCAATCTGACCCGCTCGGTGCAGGGCCTGACGACCTATGTGACGGTCGGCGGCGCGCCGGTCTATGTCTGGCCGGGCGGCGGCATCACGCTGATGGTCGATGTCGCCCGCGTGCCGGAAGGCGCCTTCGGCTATGTGCCGACGCCGGCGCTGGTGGCGCCGATCGAGTTCACCCTGCGCCGCGACGACTATATCAGGCTCGGCGGCTACGAAGCCGAGATCCGCAGCGTTGACGACATTCTCGCCAAAGGCGGCGAGTATCTCAACCCGCGCCGCGGCACGGGCGCGCCGGCCAGCAATCCATGGCCGCCGCTGGCGCAGTTGCGGCGCGCAGCGGCAGACGGGGCAAAGTAGTGATGAACGGCCCGCAGGCGCATTGGCTTGAGGACGGCAGCCGGCTGCATCTCAATCATGGCCCGATCGACCTGATCGTCGAGGCATTTGGCGATGCGGACGAATGCCGCGCCGCCTATGGCCAGGCGGTGGCGCGGTTTCAAACAATCCTGCAGGAGCTCGTCGACGAACTGCCGGAACTGCGCCGGCCGGCGTCGTCGCGGTCCCGTGTTTTCGCTGGCCCGACGGCGCGACGCATGGAAGCGGCGGTTGTTCCGCTGGCGAAACAATTCATCACGCCGATGGCTGCGGTCGCCGGTTCGGTAGCCGACGAAATGCTTGGCGCGCTGCTGGCCGGTCGCCGGCTCGATCGCGCCTATGTCAACAATGGCGGCGACAGCGCGATCCATCTCGGCAATGGCCGGTCCATGACGCTTGCCATTGCCGGGACAGGTCATGGACTGGCAGACCGGATCACGATCCGTGCCGAAGACGGGATCCGCGGCATCGCGACCAGCGGCTGGCGCGGCCGTTCCTTTTCGCTCGGCATCGCCGACGCTGTTACCGTACTGGGGCGGACCGGTGCTGAAGCCGATGCCGCTGCGACCCTGATCGCCAACGCCGTCGACCTGCCCGGCCACCCTGCCATCGAGCGCATGCCGGCGCGCGATCTGGCGCCCGACAGCGACCTTGGCGATCGCCTGGTCACCCAGGGCGTCGGCGCGCTTTCCTCCAGCGAAATCGCCGTCGCGCTGGACCACGGCCTCGCCGTGGCCGAAGATTTTCGGCGACATCGCCTGATTGCCGCTTCAGCCTTGTTCCTTGCCGGTCAGGCACGGATCGCCGGCCCCATGGCGCTCGTTGCGCCCAACGAGAAATCAAGGAAGGAAATTGCCCATGCCTGAGTTTGCGATCCGCAAGATTGCGGTGCTGACCGAGGAGATATTTCATGAGGGCGGGCCGGTGGCGAAGGTGCCGCGCCGCCGCGCCGCCGCCATGGCGGTGGTGAACAACCCATTCGCCGGCCGTTACGTGGAAGACCTGCAGAGCGCCATGGACGATCTGAAGCCGCTCGGGCTGCTGCTCTCGGACAAACTGATCGCCGCATTGGGCGGCGACGTGAAACAGATCGACGGCTACGGCAAGGGCGCCATCGTCGGTATCGCCGGCGAACTGGAGCATGGCGCGCTGTGGCATGTGCCTGGCGGCTATGCCATGCGCGAGCGGCTCGGTGACGCCAAGGCGATCGTGCCGTCGGCAAAGAAGGTCGGCGCCTTCGGCGCGCGGCTCGACGTGCCGCTCGGCCATATCAACGCCGCCTATGTGCGCAGTCATTTCGATGCCATGGAGGTCGGCATCAGCGACGGGCCTCGTCCCGACGAGATCCTGTTCTGCCTCGCCATGACCTGCGGCCCGCGCGTGCACGACCGCATGGGCGGTCTCGCGGCAAAGGACATCAAGGCATGGAACGGACTGCGGTGAGCGCCGAAGACATCAAGCTCAAGCTGGTCGAGGCCGAGGAGCCCGACGAGAACGATTACCGCCTGCAGGAGCAGGTCGGCTTCATCCTGCGCAAGGCGCACCAGCGCCATGTCTCGATCTTCGCCGCGCACATCGCCGACCTGACGCCGCCGCAATTCGCCGCGCTGGCCAAGTTGCACGATGTCGGCGAGACCTCGCAGAACCAGCTTGGCAGCCTGATCGCCATGGACGCGGCGACGGTGAAAGGTGTCATCGACCGGCTCAAGGCGCGCGGCCTGGTCGAGCTTTCCAAGCATGAGGTCGACAAAAGGCGCCTGCTGGTCAATCTGACCGCTGAAGGCCGCAGGGCCGTCGAGCGGCTGATCCCGATCGCCCGCGAGATCACCGAGGAAACGCTGGCGCCGCTTTCGGCCAAGGAGGCCGCCATTTTCATGAGGCTTTTGGCCAAGCTGGCGTGAGCGCGGCCTTGGTCAAAAAGGGTGCCGGCCCTGCGGCAGTCCCCTTCTCCCCGTCACTATACGGGGAGAAGGTGCCGGCGGGCGGATGAGGGGCAGCGCCATGCCGCGTCCCTCAAGCGCCCTCACCGGCGACACGCCTCAGAGCCCGTGCTCCTTCAGGATCTGGGCGGCATTTTCCTTGGTGATCTTCTGCGTCGGCAGCGTGATGGTCTTTTCGACCTTCTCGCCGTTCAGGAACTTGATCGCCTGCCGCAGCCCTTCGGCGCCCGGCGTCACATAGGTGAACGTCGCCGTCAGCTCACCATTGGCAACAAGCTGCACGCCTTCATTGGGCAGGCCGTCGATGCCGATGAACTTGATGTCCTTCTCGCGGCCGACATCCTTGGCGGCAAGATAGGCGCCGTAGGCCATCGGATCGTTGTGACCATAGACGAGGTCGATCTTCTCGTTGTTGCGCAGTGCCGTGGCCATGATGTTGTAGGCCTGGTCCTGCTTCCAGTCGCCCGACTGTTGGTCGAGCAAATATTTTATGCCCGGCTCCTTGTCGGTGAATTCATGGAAGCCGTCATGGCGGTCGTGTGCCGGCTGGGTGCCCATGCCGCCCCAGATCTCGACGACATTGCCAGCGGCCTTGCCCTTGCCGCCGAGCAATTCGACCGCGTATTCACCGGCAGCCCGCCCGATCAGCTTGTTGTCGCCGCCGACGAACTGCGTGTAGTCCTTGGTTTCGACGTTGCGGTCGAGGACGAAGACCGGGATCTTGGCGTCGATCGCCTGCTGCACGACGCCGGTCAACCCGGCGGATTCCTTCGGTGACACCAGCAGCGCGTCGACTTCCTGGCGGATCAGGTTCTCGACATCGGCGACCTGCTTTTCCGTCTTGTCCTCGCCGTCGGTGACGATCAGCTCGACTTCCGGATGCTTGGCGGCTTCGGCCAGGATGTCCTTGTTGAACTGGGCGCGCCACGGCTCGATGGTCGTCACCTGCGAGAAGCCGATCTTCCACTTCTTGTCCTGTGCGTAGGCGTTGCCGCTGGCCAAAAGCGCGGTCGTGGTCAGCAGTGCCGCGGTGACAGCGGCAAGCTTCAGCAATTCACGTCGTTTCATTTCTTGTTTCCTCCAAGATTTAGAGACGGGGTCTCTTTCGACGGCCGCTTTGCTGCGGTCGTTTCGTTGTGCGCCGCTTTTCCAAAGGGCAGGCGCAGATAGTAGAGAAGATCAACGGCATTGCGCTCCTGGACGAGCACGGTGCCGATGATGATCATCCCCTTCAGCACGAGCTGAAGGTTCGAATTGATGTTGTGCAATTGCAGGATGTTCGAGAGCAGCCCGAAGATCAGCACGCCGCAGAATGTGCCGATCAGGCTGCCGCGCCCGCCCATCAGGCTGGTGCCGCCGATGACCACGGCGGCGATGGCATCGAGCTCCAGCCCGGCGCCGGCATCCGGCTTGCCTTGCCTGTATTGCGCGACATAGAGCACCGCCGCCACGCCGGCCAGCAGCCCGGACACGGCGTAGGTGGCGATCTTGACGCGGCCGGCGGCGATGCCGGACAGCCGCGCCGCCTCTTCGTTGCCGCCGATGGCGTAGACATAGCGGCCGAACGGGGTGAAGCGCAGTACCGCGCCGTAGATCAGTATCGCTCCGAGGAAGAACAGGCCCGGCATCGGGATCACGCCGAACACCAGCGAGCGCAGCATCTCGAAATCGGCGGTGGCGTTCGATCCGGTGTAGACCGGCAGCACCGCATTGTTCTGGCCGGCGGTCAGCCGGGCGATGCCGAGCGCCGTCACCATCATCGCCAGCGTGACGATGAAAGGTTGCAGCCGCCCGGCAACGATGATGAAGCCGTTGAGCGCGCCGAACAGCAAGCCGACGCAAGGCGCCACCAGCAACACGCCGAGCACGCCGAATTTCGAGCCGACCTGCGGCAGCAGGAACCACAGCACCAGACTGCAGAGGATCACCCCGACAATGCCGGGCGTGACCAGCCCACGAACGCTGTCCAGCCTGACGGCGTGGGTGACCTGCGGGCCGGCGCGCGATTTTTCGATGTTCAGGAAGATGAAGCGGGTGACCAGGATGCCGAGGCAAAGGGCGACCACGGCAACTGTCGGCACCCCCAGCACCACCGCCGGCGTGACACCCGGAACCGTCAGCAGCATGGCGCAGACCACGGTGCAGATCGCCATCAGCGAGCCGACAGAAAGATCGATGCCGCCGGTGATGATCACCGCCGTCATGCCGGTGGCGATCAGGCCGGTGGTCGACACCTGGCGCAGCACATCGAGCAGATTGCCGTAGGACAGGAAGATGTTGTTGCCCTTGGAGCTGATCGGCGAGCCCAGCACGCCGATCAGGAAGATGGCGATCAGGCCCCAATAGAGCTTCGTCCGCGACAGGATGTTCAAGATGCTCATGCTGCGGGTCTCGCCATGGTCCGGCGCGGCGCCGCGAGCCGCATGATGGCCTCCTCGCTGGCTTGCGCGCGCGACAGGATCCCCGTCTGGCGACCATCGGCCATGACCAGGATGCGATCGGAAAGAAGCAGCAGCTCCGGCAATTCCGAGCTGATGACGGCGATGGCGAGCCCGTCTCGCGCCAGCTTGAAGATCAGGTCGTAGATCTCCCGCTTGGCGCCGACATCGATGCCGCGTGTCGGCTCGTCTAGCAGCAGCACCCGCGGCCGTGTCGCCAGCCACTTGCCGATGACGACCTTCTGCTGGTTGCCGCCGGACAGGGTGCCGGCCGGCTGCTCGATGGTCCCGCAGCGAATGCCGAGCGCCTTGACCGCCTGCCGCGCCAGGCCTTGCTCGGCGGCCCGAGAGCGAAGCCCGAACCGCGCCAGCGCGCCGACCAGCGGCAGCGCGACATTGTCGGTGATCGAGGCCTGAAGATGCAGGCCCTGCGTCTTGCGGTCCTCCGTCACCAGGGCGATGCCGAGCCGGCGGGCGTCGCGCGGCGAACGGATTTCCACCGGCTCGCCGTCGAGCCGGATTTCGCCGCCGGCGCGGCCGCCGCTGGAGCCGAAGATGGTCTCCAGGATTTCGGTGCGTCCCGAGCCGAGCAGTCCGCCTATCCCCAGAATTTCGCCTTCGGCAAGATCGAAGCCGACGCCGTCGAGCGCGGTGCGCCAGCCGTGGCGGTCTGGTTTCGACAGCGATAGGCCGCCTACGGAGAGAACGACCTTGCCGCTGGGATCACGCTCTTCCTGGGAAGAGGCAAGCAGGTTGCGCCCGACCATCGCCGATATAATGGTATCTTCGTCGAGCTTTGCCATCGCCTCGGTCAGCACGCGGCGTCCATCGCGAAACACGGTGACCCGGCTGGCCAGATGCATGACCTCGTCGATGCGGTGCGAGATGTAGACGATCGCCACGCCGTTGTCGGCGAGCTGGCGGATGATCCGGAACAGCCTCTGGCATTCGGCCGGCGAAAGCGCGGAGGTCGGCTCGTCCATGATCAGGATGCGCGCCGACATCGACAATGCCTTGGCGATCTCGACCAGCTGCTGCTCGCCGACACGCAGGCCGCCGACCCGCGCATCCGGGTTGAGCTCGATGCCGAGCCTCTGCAGCAGGGCGCCTGCGGCATGGCTGCTTGCCTTGCGGTCGACGATAAGTCCGGCGATCAGCTTCTCGCGCCCGAGGAAGATATTATCGGCAACGCTGAGTTCGGGAACGAGATTGAGCTCCTGGTGGATGATGGCGATGCCGGCATGCTCGGCGTCGCGCACCCCGGCGAAACGGACCGGATGGGCATCGACGTTCACCGTCCCGTCGTAATCCGTATAGATGCCGGAGAGGATTTTCATCAGCGTCGACTTGCCGGCGCCGTTTTCCCCCATCAGCGCATGGATCTCGCCGCGCCGCAGCTCGAAGCCGACATCGACAAGTGCGGCGATGCCACCGAAGGTCTTGGAGATGTGCTCGGCGCTCAGAACGACAGCCGAGCGGCCGGCGGCCGCATCATCTCCGGACGTGATGGAATTGCCATGCTCCATGACAAGAACGGCCTCCCTTCCGTCGTCGTCGAACATCTCAAACGCTAATCTAAACGTTTCGAACATGTCAAGTCGCTATCTGATGAGGTGGGATTGATGCATTTCAATTCTTGCGCAAATCTGCAAGATTCCGTAGATATTGCAGCTGGAGGGCGATGAAACGTTTCGAAAATGATGGCGTCAGGGCGAAAAAAGCAGCGAAAGTCCACGGCCCCGACCATGCTGCACGTGGCTGAAGCGGCGCGTGTTTCGGTTGCCACCGTCTCGGCGCTGATCAACGGCACCGCGACCGTCAGTCCCGAGCTCAGCCAGCGCATCGAACAGGCGATCCGCGACATCGGCTACAAACGCAACGCGATCGCCCGCAGCCTGAAGATGGGCACGACCCGCACCATCGGGCTGACCGTTCCCCACATCACCAATCCGTTCTTCACCGATGTCGTTTCGGTCATCCAGCAGACATTCGACCGCGCCGGCTATGCGGTCATGCTGTGCTGCACGGACGAGGACCTGAACACGCAGGACGACCAGATCAGGCTGCTGCTCGACCGAATGGTCGACGGACTGATCGTTGCGCGCGTCGGCGACGGCGCGATCCTGAAGAGAATTGTCGACGACGCCAACGTGCCGGTGGTGCTGCTCGACCGTGTTTGCGAAGGCGTCGATACCGACGCAGTCGTTCTCGACAACCAGCGCGCGGTGTTCGACGCCATCACCCATATGATCGATCTCGGCCACCGGCGGATCGGCTACATCTCCGGATCGTTCGACATCTCGCCCATGCATGACCGCATGACGGGATATCGCGAGGCGCTCCAGGCTGCCGGCCTGCCGGTCGAGAGCGAGCTTGTCCGCTTCGGCAATTTCCATGAAGTCGACGGCTACAACGCGACGATGCAGCTGCTTTCGCTGCACGACCGCCCGAGCGCGGTCTTCTCGGCCAACAATCCGATGGTGATCGGCACCATGAAGGCGATCCGCGATATCGGGCTGTCTTGCCCCGAGGACATTTCGGTTGCCTGCTTCGACGATTTTCCGTGGTCGGACGTGTTCCAGCCGCAACTGACCACGGTCGCACAACCGGTCAAGGCGATCGGTGAGCAGGCGGCCAATCTGCTGCTCGACCGCCTCGCCGGAAACAGGGACGCGCCGCCGCGCAAGCTGACGCTCAAGGGACGCCTGATGATCCGCAATTCATGCCGGCCACTGGGCGCGCCGCTGGGGGCGATCGCACAAAGCGTCAGCGCCTAACGCGCCTTCGCAGGCTCGCAAAAAGTCAGGCCGCTTCGGACAGCGATTTGTGGACGTCGGCCAGGATCTCGAAGGATCGCACCCGCGCTGCGTGGTCGAAAATCTGCGCGGTAACCATCAGCTCGTCGGCGCCGGTGCGCTGCACGAACGCTTCGATGCCTTGCCTGACCGTTTCCGGGGCGCCGACGACGGCGCAGGACAGCGCCTGGTCGAGCATGGTTTTGGCCATCGGGTCGAGGTCGCGCTCATATCCGTCGACCGGCGGCGGCAAGCGGCCGGGCCGGCCTGTGCGCAGATTGACGAAGGCCTGCTGCAGCGAGGTGAACAACGGCCGCGCCTCGGCGTCGGAGGGTGCAGCGAACACGTTGAGGCCGAGCATGACATAGGGCTTGTCGAGCTGTTTCGACGGCTGGAAGCGCGAGCGATAGATCTCCAGTGCGTGGTCGAGTTCGGCCGGCGCGAAATGCGAGGCGAAGGCGTAGGGCAGGCCGAGCATGGCGGCGAGCTGCGCACCATAGAGGCTCGAGCCCAGAATCCAGATCGGCACCTGCTCGCCCTCGCCGGGCACGGCGCGGATACGCTGACCGTCTTCGGCCGGCTGGAAATAGCCCATCAGCTCGACGACATCCTGCGGAAAACTGTCGGCGCCGGCCTCGAGGTTGCGGCGCAGCGCGCGCGCCGTGCCCATGTCGGTGCCCGGCGCCCGGCCGAGGCCGAGGTCGATGCGGCCCGGATGCAATGCGTTGAGCGTGCCGAACTGCTCGGCGATGACCAGCGGCGAATGGTTGGGCAGCATGATCCCGCCGGCTCCGACGCGTATCGTTGTGGTGCCGCCGGCGACATGGGCAATGACGACGGAGGTGGCGGCGCTGGCGATGCCCGGCATGTTGTGATGCTCGGCCAGCCAATAGCGCCTGTATCCCAGCCGCTCGGCATGGCGGGCGAGATCGAGCGAATTGGCGAGCGATTGCGAAGCGTTGCTGCCTTCGACGATCGGCGACAGGTCGAGAACGGAAAGAGCGGTCATGGCGGCGAGGATCCTGTGGACGGGAGGGATGTAGGAACCGACCGCGATGGCCGCAAATTCAAAAAATTGAACTGACGCCCATGAGTCCACCCAAGCAAAAAGGGGCGCTCTGGAATTTACAATCCACGGTTCCCTGCCGCAGCTTATCCCGCTTCTCGGATCATACGCCCGCAGCCGTGTCGGTTTCTGAAATCTCTTCGTCCTCAGCCGCCGTATGTTGCGCCGCCAGGAAATTGCCGACATGGCTGAGGCCGTCGAAATGGTCGCAGAACACCTTGATGACGACCAGCAGCGGCACCGCCATCAGCGCGCCGACGAGACCCCACAGCCAGGACCAGAAGGCAATGGCGATGAGGATCGCCACGGCATTGATCTCTAGGCGGCGGCCGACCACCGTCGGCGTCACGAATTGGCCTTCGACGGTATCGCACAACAGCACGAAGGCCGGCGCCAGCAGCGCGTAGGAGATGCTGTCGAAGCTGATCAGCGCGATGATCGTGACCAGCGTGATGGTAATCAGCGCCCCGATATAGGGCAGGAAATTGAGCAGAGCCGCTGCTGCGCCCCAGACCTGCGGGTTGGGCATGCCGAGTGCCCAGAGGCCGAGTCCGATGATCACGCCCAGGCATGTATTGATGACGGCGACGGTAAGCAGATAGTGCGAGATTTCACGCTCGACGTCATAGACGACGCGCAGTGCCCGCTTCTTTTCGCTGAGACTGGGGAAGGATTCGACGATCTTCTCATAAAACATCGTGCCGGAGGCGAGCAGGAACAGCGACAGGACGAAGACGATGATGAGGCTGGTGCCCGCCGACAGCAAATTGCCGGCGGCTTGCGAAAGGATGCCCGATTGCGCCATGGCTACCCTCTGGACGCCCGGCCCTTGGGAGGTCTGCGTCAGTCCCTCTATCTGCCGCGAAATCTCCATGATCCTTTCGAAAGGACGCCGCAGTTGCGCGAGACGTTCGGTCAGCTGCTGGCCAATCACCGAGGTGTTGTTGATGAGGTCGATGACCGGGCCGCTGAGCAGATAGCCGGCCACGGCAAGGATGCTGACCGACAGCAGCACCAGCAGTGTCGCCGATATCACATCGGGCATGCCGTGTTTGCGCAGGAAACGGACGATCGGCGTCAGCGTCAGCGCCAGCAGGAAAGCCAGGATGACCGGCATGAAGAAGGCACGCGCGAAGGAGAGCGCGTAGATCGCCATAAGGATGAAGATGCCGACTAGCAGCGAACGTATCAGGTGCATGTCCGCACGCGCCTCGACGCGCGGATCGGGGCTCTCGGCAGCGCCCGAAGCGGCGGGTTCGGCTTTCATTCTGGCCCTCGGCGGCACACTGCGATTGGTGTACGCTGTTGGCGGAAACGCCTTTGCGGCTTCAAGGTTCCGTTGGAGCGACGTGCGTCCACTCGGACGCTCAAAGTACGCTCTAACGCTTTGAATTTACCATCGGCGCGAAAATCGATTCCGATTTTCGGGCCGATGGTATAGCCGGCGCTGACGATGACCTTAGGCGCTACCTGGCCGGCGAGTCAGGCGGCCGGCGCGGCAACGGCGGGGATCGCCTTCGCCGTTTCCTTGCGCACGATCGGTGCCACCTTGGTGCCGTAGAGTTCGATCGCCTTCATGATCTTGGCGTGCGCCATGGTGCCGATCGCTATTTGCAGCAGGAAGCGGTCGTTGCCGAATATCCTGTGCTGGGCAACGATCTTTTCGGCCACCTGTTCGGGGTTGCCGACGAACAGCGCGCCGTTCGGGCCGCGCGACTGGTCGAAATGTGCTCTCGACGTCGGACCCCAGCCGCGCTCGCGGCCGATGCGGTTCATCACCTCGGCCTGCGGCCCATAAAAATCGTCGGCCGCCTGGTCGGTGGTCGCGGCAATGAAGCCGTGCACGTTGAGGCTGGTGGCCAGACCAGCCGGATCGTTGCCGGCCCGCTTGGCCGCTTCCCTGTAAATATCGAACAGCGGCGCGAACCGCGCCGGCTCGCCGCCGATGATGGCCAACGCCAGCGGCAGGCCGAGCGCACCGGCCCGCGCGGCGGATTGCGGCGTGCCGCCGATCGCGATCCAGATCGGCAATCTGTCCTGGAACGGGCGGGGGTAGACGCCGCGATCGTTGATCGGAGCGCGCAGCCTGCCCGACCAACTCACCTTGACATGGTCGCGGACGGCAAGCAGCAGATCGAGCTTTTCGGCAAAGAGCTCGTCATAGTCTTCGAGATTGTAGCCGAACAGTGGAAAGGATTCGATGAACGAGCCGCGCCCAGCCATGATCTCGGCCCGGCCGCTGGATAGAAGGTCGAGCGTTGCAAACTGCTGGAAGACACGGACCGGATCGTCGGAGGATAGCACAGTGACCGCGCTGGTCAGCTTTATGCGCCGGGTGCGTTCGGCGGCTGCGGCCAGGGCTACGATCGGCGCTGAAGCCGCATAATCGGGACGGTGATGCTCGCCCAACCCAAACACGTCGAGGCCGACCTGGTCGGCCAGCTCGATCTCCTCGATCAGGTTGCGCAGCCGCTCATGCGCACCGATGGCGCCTGGGCCTGATTCCGGGCTGACGTCGGCGAAGGTGTAGAGACCGAGTTCCATCATCTGTCATCCTGGTGTTTTGTTCTGGTGTTTTGTTTTTCGCGCTACAGGTAGCGACCAGTCCGCCGCGCCGCCAGAGGGTCGGATGGTGAACAGTGCATGTCCGTTTCAGCCGAATTCAGCCGAAAAGGCGTCTCCCGGCTGCAACAGCTCAGAATTTCATGGCTGGCATACCGTTTTGGCGCTTGAACTCTGGGTTTTCACGCGTATGTAAGCCTCGCAAATTGACTCCAGGGAAGTGGACTTGGCTATCTATAGGGAAAAAGACGTTTTCGAGCGGCGCAATGCCGCAAACGAGGCAAAGAAGGCGCTTCTCGAGCGCTTCAAGGCAAAGCCGGCAGCGGACGATCCAGCGGTGCTGGCACGACAGGCCGAACGCAAGGCGATCCTCGAAGCCCGTGCGATACGCGAGGCCGAAAAGGCCAGGCTGAAGCAGGAGAAGCTGGCGCGCGAAGCGGCCGAAAAGGCCGAGCGCGAAGCTGCTGCCGAAGCCGCGCGGATTGCTGCGGAAGAAGCGGCGCAGGCGGAAGCTAAGATCCGGGAAGCCGAAGAGAACGAGCGCATCGCTCGTTTGCTTGCCGACGAGGCCGAGCGCAAAGCCAAGCGCGACGCGCGCTATGCGGCGCGCAAGCAGCGCACCGGCAGGACGCCTCCGGGCTTTTCCGCTCGCTAGCGCTCCAAGCGCGATTCACCAATCAAATTCAGGGCCGCCTTGCAGCGGCCCTGAAGGCGTTGGTGCTGCTGCCTTGCAGCAAGAACTAGGTCGCGAGTTTCAATCCCATGATGCCGCAGACGATGAGTGCGATGCAGGCCAGCCTGATCGCGGTCGCAGGCTCACCGAGCAGCCAGATGCCAAGCAGCGCCGTGCCGACGGTGCCGATGCCGGTCCACACCGCGTAAGCCGTGCCGACCGGCAGCGTCTTCAGCGCCAGTCCGAGCAAGGCGAGACTGACGACCATCGAGGCAACCGTCAGGACGGTCGGAAGCGGCTTCGAAAAACCATCAGTGTATTTGAGGCCGATCGCCCAGCCGATCTCGAACAGGCCAGCGAAGAAGAGAAGAATCCACGACATCGGAACGCTCCATTGGACTGCGGGTCGTCCCGGTCTTTTCGGAAAGCGCGAAGTCGTCTTCGCGGCATTGATTTAGAAATGCCCAATCAACAGCAGCGCCGACAGCACTTCAGGACCAGTCGCTGAATGTCGATGGTCCTGGAATGCCGTCGGTCATGACTGCGCCGAAACGCCGAGGCTTACTTGT
Source organism: Mesorhizobium sp. WSM4815 (assembly GCF_055811575.1). Lineage (NCBI taxonomy): Bacteria > Pseudomonadati > Pseudomonadota > Alphaproteobacteria > Hyphomicrobiales > Phyllobacteriaceae > Mesorhizobium > Mesorhizobium sp. WSM4815. The sequence continues at coordinate 203,735 of NZ_JBVVQS010000102.1, forward strand.
CCTTGAGTTTGGTCGCCTTGACGGGCGGCGCTTTCAGGGTCGGGGCAGCGGCAGGTTTCTTCGCGTCCTTCTTCGGCTTGCGGGCTTCCTTGCCCGCCTTCATCGCACCTTTAGCCATGATTCGTTTCCTCCAATTGTGGCAAGCGAAATGAACCAAGAGAAACGCCCGACCGCAAGAGGCATAATCTGGCGCCGGCGCCAGCCGTCGGCTGTCAACCGTTTCTAATTCGCTCGTAAACCGCGCTGGTCCGTGCGATGATCTTTTTTGCACTGCAGCAACGGCCCGTGCCTTCGCCGGGTGGTGATCCGGCAGGACGGTCAGGACGACAATGCGAATCCATATCGGCTGCGAGATGAGCTTCGACTTTCCGCAGGAAACGCCGCTGATCGCGATGCTCAACGTTCACTATTCCCGCGCGTCCGATCTCGAGCGGCCGGATTTCCTGACTTCGAATCCACCGGTGCCGATCGAGAGCTACCGCGACAGTTTCGGCAATTGGTGCAACCGCCTTGTCGCCCCGCCCGGTCGCTTCACCTTCGGCACGGACGCGGTGATCCGCGATCCCGGAAGTTTTGAGATGGGCGATCTGGTGGCGTGGCAGCACGAGGTGCGCGACCTGCCGTCGGAGACGCTGCTGTTCCTGCTGCCGAGCCGCTATTGCGAGAGCGACGTGCTGGCGAACGAGGCGTGGCGGCTGTTCGGCGACTCACCGCTCGGTATTCCACGCGTGCAGGCGGTCTGCGATTTCGTCCACAACCACATCATCTTCAACTACGGCAACGCGCGGCCGACGCGCACGGCAGCAGAGGCCTATCGTGAGCAAAGCGGCGTCTGCCGCGACTTTGCCCATCTCGCAGTCGCCTTCTGCCGCGCCTTGAACATCCCGACGCGCTATTGCACCGGCTATATCAGCGACATCGGTTTGCCGAAACCGTGGTCGGACATGGACTTCGCCGCCTGGATGGAGGTCTACCTCGGCGGTCGCTGGCATGCCTTCGATCCGCGCAACAATGCGCCGCGCATCGGCCGCATCCTGATCGCCTCCGGCCGCGACGCGGCCGATGTGCCGCTGACCCATATCTTCGGGCCGGGTATGCTGGCCGGTTTCAAGGTCTGGACGGAAGAAGTCATCGAAGAGGCGTCGACGCAGCAGCCTTGAACCTGCGGATGGTTTGCCGCGTTGTGAATGCCTGTGTGGAGCTTCGGCCGGTGCGCCGTTAAGCTCCAACGCGTCGAGGCGCGGCTGAAGGGAGGAGCGAAGATGAAAATCGACGGCGGGTGCCATTGCGGCGCCATCACTTACGAGGCGGAGGTCGATCCGAACAAGACCAGTATTTGTCACTGCATCGATTGCCAGCAGCTGACCGGAACAGCGTTTCGGGTGACCGTGCCGGCGCCGGAGGAGCGCTACCGGATCACCAAGGGCACGCCGAAGATCTACATCAAGACCGCAGCGAGCGGCGCCAGGCGCGCCCAGGCCTTTTGCGGCGAGTGCGGTACGCACCTCTATGCCACGTCGGTTGGCGACGGGCCGAAAGTCTATGGCATCAGGGTCGGCACGGCGCGGCAGCGCGAACAACTGATCCCGAGAAAACAGATCTGGCACCGCTCGGCGCTGCCTTGGCTGCCGGAGTTCGAAGGCACAATGATCGTCGAGGAGCAGTAGCCTCTCAGTCGTCGCCTTCGACCACCCTTAGCCTCAATTGGCCGGTCTTGGAGTCGGCGACGCGCGCACCCGCTTCGGTCTTCGCGCTGGCCGCCGATCCGGCGTCGCCTTCCGCCGGCTGCGCGCCGAACTCCAGCGCCTCGATCTTCCGGCCGCGCTTGGTCACCTTCGACGTCGAGACGAGAATATCGTCGATATCCTTGGCCGACTGGCCGAAATGGCTCTGCAGCTTGCGCACCCGCTCGTCGAGGCGCGAGACATCCTCCATCAGCCGGATGACTTCGCCCTGGATCAAATGCGCCTGCTCGCGCATGCGGGCGTCCTTGAGAATCGCCTGGATGACCTGAATCGACAGCATCAGCAGCGACGGCGAGACGATGACGATGCGGGCGCGGTGCGCCTTGTGGACAATCCCCTCGAAATTCTCGTGGATCTCGGCGAATACCGATTCCGACGGCACGAACATGAAGGCGGTGTCCTGCGTCTCGCCCTGGATCAGGTATTTGTCGGAAATATCGCGGACATGCACCTCGATATCACGCCGAAACGCTTGTGCGGCGATCTTCTGCAAATCGACGCCTTCGGCGGCACGGATGGCATTCCAGGCTTCCAGCGGAAACTTGGCGTCGATGGCGAGTGCGGGCGCCCCGTTCGGCATCTTCACCAGGCAGTCGGGCCGGCTGCCGTTCGACAGGGTCGCCTGGAATTCATAGGCGCCGTGCGGCAGGCCGTCGGCGACGATCGCCTCCATGCGCGACTGGCCGAAGGCGCCGCGCGTCTGTTTGTTGGAGAGGATTGCCTGAAGTTGCACGACCTGGCTGGCGAGCGACTGGATGTTGCCTTGCGCTGTATCGATGACCGCCAGCCGCTCCTGCAGTTTGGCGAGGCTTTCATGCGTCGATTTCGTCTGCTCGGTCATGGTCTGGCCGAGACGGCCGGTCATCGCGTCGAGACGCTGGCCGATCGACTGCGTGAGTTCGGCCTGCCGCGCCCCGAACACTTCGGCGATGGCGCCCATGCGGCCCTGCATCTCGGCCTGGCTTGCCAGGATGCCGGCCATCCGCGCCTCGGCGTCGCGGGCGTGGTCGGCGGCTTCCGCGGCAGCCACCGCACGCGCCTTGGCCGAGCGCCAGAGCGCGACGACGAGCGCCACGAACAGGCCCAGGAACAGGACCGCGCCGAATGCCAGCGCGTGGCCGAGCATGATCGTGGTGGCGCCGAACCGGGCGATCGGTTCGGACAGGATGGTGGTCAGGTCGTTCATATCGGACAGCATAGATGATTCGGCCTGACGACACAGATCAAAACGTGAACGCCGCTGCAAATGCCCCGGTTGACGCTTTTCGTGCGAGGTCTTAGGTGAGACGCCATGTCGATCAAGCCGCTCATCATCCTTCCCGATCCCGTCCTGCGCCAGGTTTCGAAACCGGTCGAGCGCGTCGACGGCGCCTTGCGCAAACTGGCCGACGATATGCTGGACACAATGTATGATGCGCCGGGCATTGGTCTGGCGGCGATCCAGATCGGCGAACCGCTGCGCATGCTGGTGATCGACCTCGCCAAGGAAGACGAGCCGCCGGCGCCGCATGTCTTCATCAATCCCGAGATTCTTGAGAGCGCCGATCAGCGCTCGGTCTACGAGGAGGGGTGCCTGTCGATCCCGGATTACTATGCCGAGGTCGAGCGCCCTGCCGCCGTGCGGGTGAAATATCTCGATCGCGACGGCAAGCTGCAGGAGATCGAGGCCGAAGGGCTGATGGCGACTTGCCTGCAGCACGAAATCGACCATCTCAACGGCGTTCTGTTCATCGACCACATCTCGAAGCTGAAGCGCGACATGGTGGTGAAGAAGTTCAAGAAGCTCGCCAGGGACAAACCATCAGGCAGCAAGGCGCCGGGCAAGTTAGTGGGATAGGGCGATACTCGCGCAGTTTGATGCTGAACCTTTCGAAGATGTTGGCGGGACAGCGCCCCTCTACCCTGTTCCAGATCAGGAAATGGAGACGCCGATGAGCGACATGCTGATCAGAAATATTCCCGAACCCTTGAAGCGGGAAATCGAGCAGGCGGCGCGTAAGAGCGGCCAGAGCCTGTCGGGCAAGGCGGTAGCTCTTCTGCGCGAAGGCATGGTCGCCGAAAGGCAAGCCAGGCTGGAGCCGGGTCTTTCGGCATGGGACGCTATTCGCGCGACTTTCGCTGCTGAAAACGCAATTGGCGATGAATTCGCCAAGATCATGAACGAAATCGAAGCAGAAAGGAAACGCGACTTCGGTCGCCGACCCGCAAAGTTCGCGACTTCGACTGAGCCGACTTAACGGCCAGACGAAGACCGGACCCGGAACAAAATGCCCTTGCGCGTCATCTTCATGGGTACGCCCGAATTCTCGGTGCCGACGCTGCGGGCGATCGCGGATGCCGGACATGAGATTGGAGCCGTCTACACTCAGCCGCCGCGCGCCGCCGGTCGCCGCGGGCTGGAACTGACGCCGTCGCCGGTGCAGCGCGAGGCCGAGCGGCTGGGCCTCGAGGTGCGGACGCCGGTGTCGCTGAAGAAGGAGACCGAGCAGCAGGCGTTCCGCGCCTTGCGGGCCGATGTCGCCGTCGTCGTCGCCTATGGATTGCTGTTGCCCAAACCCATTCTCGAGGCGCCGCGGCTCGGCTGCCTCAATGGTCACGCGTCGCTGTTGCCACGCTGGCGCGGCGCCGCCCCTATCCAGCGCGCCATCATGGCCGGTGATACCGAGACAGGCATGATGGTGATGCGGATGGAAGAGGGCCTGGACACCGGCCCGGTGGCGATGGCCGAAAAATGCGCCATCGGCCCCAATATGACGGCCGGCGAACTGCATGATCGGCTGATGCACATTGGCGCCGCGCTGATGGCGGAAGCGCTGGCTCGTCTGGAACGGGATGCCCTGACTTTTACCGCACAGGCGACGGAGGGGGTGACCTATGCCAAAAAGATCGATAAAGCGGAGACGCGCGTGGACTGGACGCGGCCTGCTGGCGAAGTCCACGATCATATTCGCGGCCTGTCGCCCTTTCCCGGCGCATGGTGCGAGATCGAAATTGCCGGCCGCCTGGAGCGGCTGAAACTGCTTCGCTCGACGCTTTCGCAAGGCGCCGGCGAGCCGGGAGGAATTCTCGACGACCGGCTGACGGTCGCCTGCGGGTCAGGCGCGATCAGGTTGGTCGAAGTTCAACGTGCGGGCGGAAGGCCCATTGCCGCGCAGGAGTTTCTGCGCGGGGCCAAGCTCGAAAAAGGAACGAAATTCTCATGAGCATGATGTCGATACGCGCGGCAACGCCGCGGGACCGCGAGGCGATCCGCCTGGTCGAGGAACACGCATTCGGCCAGCAGGCGGAGGCCGGCCTGGTCGACGCGCTGGTCAGCGGCGGCGATGCCGTCGTCGAACTGGTGGCGGAAGAAGATGGACAGGTGGTCGGCCATATTCTGTTTTCGCGGCTTTACGTGCAGAACGGCGGCAAGAGCTTTCCGGCGGTGGCGCTGGCGCCTCTGGCGGTCGAGCCGTCATTCCATGGCACCGGCATCGGCGGTGCGCTGGTCCGCGAGGCGCATATCCGCCTGAAGGATGCCGGCGAGGTGCTGGCGGTGGTGCTTGGCGATCCCGCATATTATGGCCGCTTCGGCTACAGTCACGCGCGCGCCGAAAAATTCGAAAGCGAGTTCCAGGGCGAAGCGCTGCAGGCGCTGGTCTGGGGCGAAGCGCCTGAGACCGGCAAGCTGGTCTACGCTTCGGCTTTCGGCACCGCGCTCGCCGCCTAACCTCATCCTTCTTAGGAATGCCGCGTTTTCGCCTCGACATCGAATATGACGGCAGCCTCTATGCCGGCTGGCAGCGCCAGGCAGACCAGCCTTCGGTGCAGCAGGCGATCGAACAGGCGATCGAGAAATTCTGCGGCGAACAGGTCTCGCTGCGCGGCGCCGGCCGCACCGATGCCGGCGTCCATGCGACCGGTCAGGTGGCGCATGTCGATCTCGTCAGGGCGTGGCCTGATGACAAGGTGCGCGATGCCGTCAACGCCCACCTGCAAACGGCCAAGGCGCGCATCGCCATCCTCAAGGCGGCTGTGGTGCCGGATAGCTTCGATGCGCGTTTCTCGGCGATCGGCCGCCACTATCTCTACCGCATCGTCAACCGGCGCGCGCCGGCGGCGCTCGACAAGGGCAAGATCTGGTGGGTGCCGAAGCGGCTCGACGCCGAGGCCATGCACGAAGCGGCAAAGGTGCTGCTGGGGCGGCATGATTTCACCACGTTCCGCTCGACCCAGTGCCAGGCCGACAGCCCGGTCCGGACGCTCGACCGGCTGGATGTCAGTCGGCTGGGTGACATGATCGAAGTGCGAGCCTCGGCGCGCTCGTTCCTGCACAATCAGGTGCGCTCGATGGTCGGCTCGCTGAAGCGCGTCGGCGAAGGCGGCTGGACAATTGCCGACCTGAAAGCGGCGCTCGACTCGCGCGACCGTGCAGCCTGTGGCCAGGTGGCGCCGCCCGACGGACTTTTTCTTATCGGTGTGGACTACCCGCAGGCGGCACACGACTGAGTAAAAATCAGTCCTCGTCGTCTTCAACCAATTGTGGGAGGGGCGGCGCCAACGTCAGCAAGCGAAACCACACCGGGAATTCGGACAAATTCAGTTGGATGCTTCAAGTGCCGGTTCCGCTCGGCGCAACGATGCCGAGCAGCGCCTGCAGCACGAACAGAACGACCAGCGACGCCACGAACATTCCGGCGAAGACAGCGCTGCCGACAGCCGCGCCCCTGCCGATGGCGACGTTTGTCATCCGCCAGGTCAGGATCATCGACAGCGCGAACAAAAGCAGCGACGCCAGTACGGCGAACTCGTTGGTGGACGGCAGGAAAAGCCTGATCAACGCCGCTGGCAGCATCATCCAGGCGATGATCGCCGACGCCCAGTTGCTGGCGACGACATAGTGGACGAAGCGCCCGCCGATGCCGGCGCGCGGCGCGACGAGGGCAAGGCCGACAAGCGGCAACACCCAGACGCCGATGTCGACTGTCGCCAGACGGATCAGCATGCTGAAGCGTCCGGCGAATGCATTCGGATCGCCGATCTCGTTGGCGAGGCCGACCCAACCGACGATCAGCGCCGGTGCCGCGACGACGATGGCGAAGAAGGAATTCCAGAAACCGTCGGCCGAAAGGTCGAACTGGCGCAGCCCATCGGCCTTGCCGAGCATCAGTCGCCAGGCGCCGTTGAGCGAAGCATAGGTTTCATCCGACGAAAGCATGATTACGATGCGCCTTGCTCGAACCAGTCTTCGATGAAGCGCTGATAGATCTGCGTCAGCGTCTCGAGGTCGGCAAGTGCGACGCGTTCATCGACCATGTGCATGGTCTTGCCGACCAGCCCGAACTCGACCACCGGACAATAATCCTTGATGAAGCGTGCGTCGGAGGTGCCGCCGGAGGTGGAAAGCGCCGGCTTCCTGCCGATCACCGCCTTGACCGAACCGCTCAGTGCTTCGATCAGCCGCTCGTCGCGGGTGAGGAAGACGTGGCTCGGCCGGTCGCGCCAGGCGAGTTCGTAATCGACCGGCGTCGTCTTGCCGGCCCGGTATTTCTTTCGCTTCGCCGCTTTGTCGAGACGGTTGTGGATTTCCGCCTGGATGGTCTCGGCGGTCCATGTGTCGTTGAAGCGGATGTTGAAGGTGGCGGTCGCCTTTGCCGGAATAACATTGGTGGCCGGATTGCCGACGTCGATCGAGGTCACCTCCAGATTGGTCGGCTGGAAGTCCTTGGTGCCCTTGTCGAAGACTGGCTGCAGCAAGGCGTCGACCAGCGTCATCAGGCCGCGCACCGGATTGTCGGCAAGCTGCGGGTAGGCGGCGTGGCCTTGGCGGCCGTTGACGATGATGCTGCCGGACAAAGAGCCGCGCCGGCCGATCTTGATCATGTCGCCCAGCGCATCGGGATTGGTCGGCTCGCCGACGATGGACGCATCCCATTTTTCGCCCTTGGCGACCGCCCATTCGAGCAGCTTTGTCGTGCCGTTGATGGCCGGCCCTTCTTCGTCGCCGGTGATCAGCAGCGAGACCGAGCCTCTCAGGCCGCCTTTCGACTCGAGATGGCGCGCCACGGCGGCGATGAAACAGGCGATGCCCCCCTTCATGTCGACGGCACCGCGACCGAACATCTCGCCCTTGGCGATCTCGGCAGCGAAAGGCGGATGCGTCCATGAGGTCTCGTCGCCGACCGGCACCACGTCGGTATGCCCGGCGAACATCAGGTGCGGACCGTTGCCGGAGCGCCGCGCATAGAGATTTTCGATATCGGGCGTGCCGTCCTCCGAGAACACCGGGCGCTCGACGGAAAAGCCGAGTGGCTTCAGCATTGTTTCCAGCGTGCTCAGTGCCCCGCCCTCGATGGGTGTCACGGAGGGGCAGCGGATGAGGGCGGCGAGATTTCCAGCGGGATCGGTCGGCAACGTCATGGGCAAAAGCGTTAGTCGAAAGCGCAAGGCCTGTCACGGCCAGACATAAGGGCCAGCCATCCCGCCGACATTATGGTTTTCGTGGCGTATTGTCGCAGGCCTGATGCATGTCGCCAAAGGCATGGCCTCGGGCTCGACCCGTGCGGCGCAGCGGTTTTGGGCAAATGCGCATAAACAAACAAAGGCTTAAGGTGCGTCGCAGGAGTCGCTTCAGACGCGACGCACTTAGGCGGGATACGGGATATTGCATGGACTGAGCGACAAAAGGCCGAATAATCGCTGTGGTCAGTCCGCGGCCCGCACATGCGCCCGGTAACGGCCCTTTCCGGTGCGTTTGGCTTCATAGAGCGCGTGATCGGAGCAGGTGAGAAGAAGTTCCGGCTCGCCGCCGTCGTCAGGCGCGAAGGCACTTCCAATGCTCAACCCGATGCGTATTGCGGTGCCCACGCCAAGGTCGAAAGGTACCGAAATCTTCTCAATGGCGCGCTTTGCCAGGAGGGTGGCTTCGATCTCGGATGTGTCGGGCAGCAGGATCACGAATTCGTCACCGCCGATGCGAAAGACGATATTCCCCGATCGGCAAGCGCGCTTCAATCGTTCGGCCACCTTGCGCAGCAGCATGTCGCCGACCGCGTGGCCGAAGCGGTCATTGACGTGTTTGAAGCCGTCGAGGTCCATGCTGAGAACGGCAAACGGCCTGCCGCCGTTTGCCGCCGGCGCCGCAAGCTCGCTGCACATGCCGCGCAGTTTCTCCTGAAGGAAGATGCGGTTGGGCAGGCCGGTCAGCGCGTCCTTGATCGCCAGATCGCGATTGTCCAGTTCGGCGCGGATCATGCGGGCGTTGATCGCATGATTTTGAAGCAGCACGATGATGACGCCGGCCACATAGAAAGGCACTTGAAATCCGACGATCGACATTCCGGGCGCCGGAGATAACAGCGCGCCAACCAGGAAAGGCAGGCTTACGGCCAGCATGACGAATATGGCGTAGCGCGGGGTCGCTGCGTTGCGCGACGACACCACGCCGACGACGCCTGCGACGTTCAGGGCAGCCAGCACGGCAAGCGCCATATCCCCGCTGACGACGCAGCCATAGCAGCCGAGGCCGAAAATCAACGACCATGACCCACCGGCGGTCATGAGGCCTGCCAGCGGCCCCGTTCCCCCGCGCTTGCGGGTCCGCTCACATTCCCGCATCAGCAGGAAGCGGACGGCAAACAGGATGAGGTCGGCCGCCATCCAGGCGTAGGGCCACCGGTCGCCGGTGACGACCGCGGCGCCGACTGCCAGCACCAGGACACTGATGGTGCCGAACAGGACAGCGAATTTGCGCTCGAACGTGGTGTCGAGAAGCCGCGCGCGGACAGCTTCCGGTTCCGCTCTGATCGGTGAAGAAAACCAGGCGAACAGCCGCGCGCCGGCGCTTCGCTTTCCGCGCGTTTTCGGGTTGGCCAGGGGTTCGTCGTGTGCCAGTCGAGTGCTCCGTGCCGGTCGACACAGTCTTCACAGGGCATGCTGGACCAAGGTGATTAAGATTAGCTTAGGTACTTGCACGAGCCGACCGCAATGGACCGTCGATCAGCGTGATCTTTTGCCAGATCTTTCGCGACAGATTGGAGCCCAATGACTCGATGTCGTTGACGCCATCGACGACCACATCGTCGTTGACCGATTGCGCGAACAGCGCGGCGATCTTGCCGGTGATCGACAGCATTTCGGAGCAATAGTCGAGGTAGCGCGCGAGATCGGCACGGTCGGTTATGCGTGCCGGTGAATGCGATGTCGGCTTGAAATCGGTTGAAAGCGCTGCCGGATCCTTGGTCAGCTGATGCATGTCGATGACATGGATCAGCGATCGCAAGCCATGAAGCTTGCGAAACACCTGCTTGCGCTTGATGCGCTCCTCGGTCCGGATCAAGGCCAGGAAGCCGAGCATCGCGAGGATGATCATGTTGATCAAGGATTCGACGCCTTGCACCGACTGGATGGCGTCGTGGGTTCCCGAGATGCGGCCGAGCGGAAGGATGGTGCCGACGAACAGGAACATCAGCGCGCCGGCGGCAATGGTGACGATGACGACGCCGCGCAGCCACCAGATCGGCGCTTGCAGCGCCTTCGCCGCCTTGGCCAGATCACGCGACAGCGACACAAGTTCTATGGCGACGCCACGCAAGCCGGTATCGGGAAACCGCTCGGCGACGCGTTTTTCCAGTCGCTCGGCAGTTTCGATGATCAGTTTCGCATCAAGCGTGCGGTAGCGCATGGCTAGAGACCCGCCCGGCGCTCAGGATTCGGCCGGCGCATTGGTGCGTTTGCCGTAGCGGTTGGGTCCGGGATCACTTTTGAAAAAGGCCAGAATGACAAGGAGAATGGCGCCGACGATGAGAGAGATCAATGCGTAGTAGGTAGGCTTGCCGAAATCATGGAACCGCTTCGCCGTTAGCGCAAAGGTCGACCATGTCGAGACGACCACAGCGATCCACCAGGCGAGCGCCCAATACTGACTTGCAGCAGTGCCCAACGGCGTTCGCGAGAACTGGTAGAGCAGGAAAAGCTGAGTGAGGAGCGGCAAAAGACCCGCCAAAACATAGGCGCTGGGGTTCACTCGCCCGGAAAGGCTGAAGAAAAGCCATAGAAATCGAGGTCTGTCGAGCAAGCGGGTAGGTCCGTTTTTTTGAAAAGATCAATCGCGAAGCAGTTCATTGATCGAGGTTTTGGAACGGGTCCTGGCATCGACCCGCTTGACGATGACGGCGCAGTAGAGGCTGGGACCGGCCTCGCCATTGGGCAAAGGCTTGCCGGGCATCGAGCCGGCGACGACGACGGAATTGGCCGGCACTTCGCCGTAGAAAACCTCGCCGGTGGCACGGTCGACGATCTTGGTCGACTGGCCGATGAAGACGCCCATGCCGAGTACCGAGCCCTCGCGCACGACGCACCCTTCAACCACTTCGGAGCGTGCGCCGATGAAGCAGTTGTCCTCGATGATGGTCGGGCCGGCCTGCATCGGCTCCAGCACGCCGCCGATGCCGACGCCGCCCGACAGATGCACATTCTTGCCGATCTGGGCACAGGAGCCGACCGAGGCCCATGTGTCGACCATGGTGCCGCTGTCGACATAGGCGCCGACATTGACGAAGGACGGCATCAGCACGGCACCTGGCGCGACGTAGGCGGAGCGCCGCACGATCGATGACGGCACGGCACGGAAACCTGCCTTCTCGAAGTCGATGGCGCTCCAGCCGTCGAATTTCGACGGCACCTTGTCCCACCACACCGCCTGGCCCGGACCACCCTTGATGATCTCCATCGGGTTGAGTCGGAACGACAGCAGCACAGCTTTCTTCAGCCACTGGTTGACATGCCATTTGCCGTCGGCCTGGCGCTCGGCAACGCGGACAACACCCCGGTCGAGCAGGTCGAGCGCCGCCTGGATGGCGTCGCGCGCTGCGCCGCGGGTTGCCGTCGAAATCGTCTCGCGTTCCTCGAAGGCGGTTTCGATGGTCTTTTCGAGGCTCGCCAGATCGGGCTTTGACATGAATTCGCTCCATTACCAAGCTGTTAAGGGGCCGCACCTTAACCTGTTTTGAAAGTCGCCGGACCCTATGTGAAGGCTTGGTGAGGGTCAATCGCGCCTGCGTCGCGGGACGGCGCAAGTGAATAATTGGACGGGTAGGTAATATGACTCCTATGGAAAAGGCGGGGTGGACGCCGTTGCCGCATTCGGACGAGGATCTGGAGCGGTCGAAAAGCGTGCCGGACACGCCGCAGACGCGTGCCGAGACCTACCGGTTGGCCTGGAACGATCCCGACTTCATGACACGGCGCGAATTGCGCGCGGTCAGGCTGCAGCTCGAACTGTTGAAGCCGGAGATGATCCTGGCCGAGCGCGGCATCGGCTCGACCGTCATCCTGTTCGGCGGGGCGCGCATCCCCGAGCCGGGCGGTGAAGCCTGGGCGGCCAAGAACGAGACGCAGAAGGAGAACCTCGAGAAAAACAGCAAATATTACGAGGAAGCGCGGAAATTCGCCCGGCTCTGCTCGCAGCAGTCGGCCACCTCCTATTATCGCGAATTCGTCGTGGTGACAGGCGGCGGACCCGGCGTGATGGAAGCCGGCAACCGCGGCGCCGACGATGTCGGCGCCCCGTCGATCGGCCTCAACATCGTGTTGCCGCACGAGCAGGCGCCGAATGCCTATGTGACGCCGGAGCTCTGTTTCAACTTCCACTATTTCGCGGTCCGCAAGATGCATTTCGTCATGCGCGCCAAGGCTGTCGCGGTGTTTCCCGGCGGCTTCGGCACGATGGACGAATTCTTCGAAACGCTGACCCTGATCCAGACCGGCCGCATGGAGCGCGTGCCGGTGATCCTGTTCGGCAAGGCTTTCTGGAAACGGGCGATCGATCTCGATTTCCTCGCCGAGCAAGGCACGATCACCCCTGGCGACCAGGACATCATCGATTTCGTCGACACCGCCGACGAAGCCTGGGGGATCATCAGCCGCTTCTATCAGCTTTAGGCCGCAGGCTCCTTTATAGATCCGGCTTTACGAAGCAACGGCTCAAGCGGTGATGTCGACGATCGCGGTGAGGAATTCGGCAAGATCGTCGGTGACGAAATCCACATCGTCCTCGTGGCCCGGGTCACGTTCCCAGATTTCCGAGAAGGTCGGCTCGAAGTTGCGCGGCACAACCAGCACCGTGGTCATGCCCAGCGATTTCGGCACGGACAGGTTGCGGGCCAGATCCTCGAACATCACCGCATTGTGGCCGGTGACCGCGTGGAGTTCCGCGAACTTCTCGTAGGTCTGGCGGGCCGGCTTGGGGTTCAGCCCGGCAGCGACGATATCGAAGATGTCGTCGAAATGATCGAGGATGCCGAGTTGGCGCGCGGTGCGTTCGGCATGCCTGCGGTCGCCATTGGTGAAGATGAACTTGCGGCCGGGAAGCTGGCGGATGGCGGTGCCGAGAACGGGATCGGGAACCAGCCAGGAATAGTCGATGTCATGGACCTTCTCGAGAAAGTCGTCGGGATCGATGCCGTGGCGCGCCATCAGACCGTTCAGCGTCGTGCCATATTCCCGGTACAGTTCCTTCTGCAGCTTGCGGGCATCGTCGCGTGGCAGCGTCAGCAGTTCTCCGACATAGGCGGTCATCTTTACATCGATCTGCGAGAACAGGTTCGAATGGTGCGGATAGAGGGTGTTGTCGAGGTCGAACACCCAGTCGGTGACATGGGCAAAGCGGGCGGGGTCCGGGAGCGTGGTCATGCAACCCCTTATGGCACGAAACAATGCCTTTGGCAGAGGCTTTATCCACAACTTATGCGCGTCATGGGTGGTGAAAATCGCGCGATGGTTCAAATTTTAGGCATCGCCGAAAGGTGCCATTCAGGGCTTGCTGCCACACAGACGGTCCAGGGGGAGCCAGCGATGAGCCGCATATTTCTGAAGTCTGCCGCCGTCGCTTTCGCCTCCCTCGCAGTCTCGCTGTTGTTGACGCTGATCGTCGTTCCGGCAATGGGCTTTCCGATCAACCGCACGATCTGGCTGACGTCCACGGTCTGCCCGCTGGTGCTCGCCTGGATCGCCAGCGCCTACACGTTCTGGCAGGGCGAGAGGTTGAAAGGCGCTCATCGCGACCTCGCCCGCGCTCATGCCCAGCTCGCCGCTGCGCATCGGCGCCTGTCGGAGAAGGCAAGCCGCGACGACATGACCGGCATGCTCAACCGCGAGAGCTTCTTCGCCGCCCTCGAGGCCACCCGGCGTAAATCCGATCGCGGTGCGTTGCTGATCATCGACGCCGATCACTTCAAGCTCATCAACGACAGCTACGGCCATCTGACCGGCGACGATGCGCTGCTCCTGATTGCAAGCGCGATCGAGCGCGGCGTGCGCAGCGGCGACGTGATCGGCCGCATCGGCGGCGAGGAATTCGGTGCGTTTCTGGTCGGCGCCACCGAACAGGAAGCCAAACGCGTCGCTGAACGCATTCGCCGTGAAGTCGAGCTGATCCACTTCCGTCCCGTCGATGAGCGGGTCATACCCCTCACCGTCAGCATCGGCGGTGTCACCTGCGGCGAGGATGCCGGCGTATCGGATCTGATGCGTGTCGCCGACCGTCGCCTTTACCAGGCCAAGGATCGCGGCCGCAATCTGACCATCCTGGACAGGGACGTTTCCGAAGCGGCCTGAGCACGCCATCAGGCGTCTAGAAGCCGGCTCACCCGGCCTGCCGATGGATTGCCATCACAGCGCGCCACCAATAACGCCCGCGCCGATCGGCTGCGAGCGTCCGCGTCTGGCCAGCGTCTAAAGTTTTGCCGGGTCGAGCGCCGGCTTGCCCTTGTGGCGTCCGATGATCGCTGCCATGTCGGCGACGTTGTGGAAGGCATCGCGCAAAACGTCAAAGGACGGCAGCACGAAATAGGCGCGCTGGAACTTGTCGATCTCATAGCTGGTGCGCATTACCGTTTCCAGATCGAAGGGAACATGATGCGCGTCCTTGCTTTCAACCGCGAATTGAAGTTCGGCAAAGGACGACATCAGCCCGGCGCCGAAAGCCTTCAACGGTTGGCCAGCATCCTGGATCAGCCCGTACTCGACGGTGTACCAGTAGAGGCGGCTGATCATCTCGTCGCCGCCGAGCGCGATCAGATGCTCGGCCTTCTCGCCATACATCTGCATGAAATCGGCAAAGACCGGCTGGGTCAGCACCGGCACATGGCCGAAGAAGTCGTGGAACATATCCGGCTCGACGATGTAGTCGAGCTCTTGTTTCGTCCGCAGCCAGTTGGTCACCGGGAAGCGCCGGGCGGCCAGGTGGACGAAGAAGGCCGGTGCGGGAATGAGGCCCGGCACGGCGACGATTTCCCAACCGGTAAGCTTGCGCAGCTTCTCGCTGACCACACCGAAATCCGGAATCCTGTCGAGCAGGCCCAGCGTGGCGACGCCGTCGAGATAGGACCGGTGTGCCAGCTTTTTGGTCAGCTTCGTCTGGCGGTCGCACAAAGTACGCCACACTGCCTGCTCGTCAGCTGTGTAGTTGTAGCTCTGCTCAACGGTGAAATCGGCACGGCAGACCGAATAGTCGCCGCGAAGGCCTTGCGCCGCGCATTCGCGGGCGTAATCGGCAACGTTCATCGTCATGGCTGTTCTCCCTGGAAATCACGACTAACATCTTGAGAGTTTAGCCGGATCCGGTGAGGCAAATCCGCTTTGATGATGGCTCGAACAGGCGATTTGAGGTAAAAGCCACCACAGCAGAGCTGCAGGAGAGTGAAAGTGCCTCAGTTTGACGATTTTGAGATCAAGATGCTCGATATTTTGCAGCGCGATGGGCGCAAGCCTGTGTCCGAACTGGCCCAGGAGATCGGGCTTTCGACGACGCCATGCGCGCGCCGCTTCGAGGCTCTTCAGAGCGCCGGCATCATCAAGCGCTTTGCCGCTGTGCTCAGCCGCCGCGCCATCGGCCTGATGGTCGAAGTGTTCATTCAGGTGCGCCTGGTGACCCACAGCGACGGGTCGCCCGAAACCTTCATCGCCGCCGTGCAGCGCATGGACGAGGTGTCGTCGTGCTGGACGATGACCGGCGACTACGATTTCCTGTTGCATGTGATGGTGCCGTCGGTCGACGAGCTCAACGCCTTTGTCATGCACCGGCTGATGCGGCTCGACGGCGTGCGCGACGTCCATACGCAGCTCGTGCTGCAAAACATCAAGGGGCCGGGCCACGTGCCGCTTGGGCACCTCAGGCGATAAGTTCGCCCTCGCGCCTGCTGCTCAACCTTAGGTTGATACTCCAAAAAGTTGCAGCCTGCGCTTACCGCACGATCAGTGTGCCGGCGCCGTGTTCCGTAAACAGTTCGAGCAGCACCGAATGCGGCGTCTTGCCATTGAGGATGACGACGCCTTCGACGCCGCGCTCGATCGCCTCGATGCAGGTCTCGACCTTGGGGATCATGCCGCCCGACACCGTGCCGTCCTTGATCAAGGCCTTGGCCTCGGCGACGGTCAGTTCGTCGATGAGCTTCTTGTTCCTGTCGAGCACGCCGGGCACGTCGGTGAGGAACAGAAGGCGTGTCGCCTGGCAGGCGCCGGCGATGGCGCCTGCGAAGGTGTCGGCATTGATGTTGTAGGTGTGGCCGTCACGGCCCGGCGCCACCGGCGCCAGCACCGGGATCATTTCGGACCGCGCCAGAAGGTCGAGCAGGGTGCGGTCGACCTCGACCGGCTCACCGACGAAGCCGAGATCGAGCACACGCTCGATGTTGGAGTCCGGGTCGATCATGGTCTTGCGCGCCTTTTCGGCAAAAACCATGTTGCCGTCCTTGCCGCACAGGCCGATGGCCCATTCGCCCTCGGCATTGATCAGCGCGACGATCTCCTTGTTGATCGAGCCGGCCAGCACCATCTCGACGATCTCGACCGTCTTCTGGTCGGTGACGCGCAATCCGCCCTCGAACTTCGATTCGATGCCCATCTTGCTCAGCATGGCGCCGATCTGCGGCCCGCCGCCATGCACGACGATCGGGTTGACGCCGGATTGTTTGAGCAGCGCGATGTCGCGGGCAAAGGCCTTGCCGAGCGCGATGTCGCCCATGGCGTGGCCGCCATACTTCACCACGACCGTCTTGTTCTCGTAGCGCTGCATATAGGGCAGCGCCCTCGAAAGCAGCGCGGCCTGCATTTCGGCGGTGGCGGCGAGGTCCGTCATTCGGCTTGGTTCCCAGCTTGGCATGAACGGCGGCGTCTTAGCGGGAATTGGAGCAGGGGGCAAACGGCTTTGCTGTCACGTCAGGTGAAATCGGCCTGCTTTCATACCGGGCACCTGCAGTGGCGCCCGCCGCGTCAGCCATCCCGAAATCTTTTCCATTTGCGCGGCGAGGGACAACAAGGTCTCCTCGTCGCCGGGGCGGCCAGCGGCCTGGATGCCGAGCGGCAGGCCGGCATCGGTGACATGAACAGGCAGCGCGATCGACGGCTGGCCGCTGACGTTCTGGATTGCCGGCCAGTGGGTGAACCACAGGCTCTTATCCATCAACTGGCCGAACAGCGGCTTGAATTTCAGCAGGCGGGCAAGCCGCAGCCTGTCGAGCATTTCTTCCAGGAACGCATCTGCGCCTTTTGGATCCATCGCGCCGCAGGCGAGCGGCGGATGCGCGATGACAGGCATCAGCACGGCATCGTACCGCGCGGTCTCGATGATCAGCCGGCGCGACGTGGCATGCAGCCGCTGCAGGCTGGCATAGATATCGCCGGCCGAAAGAACTTCGCCGAAGGCGCTCATCACCCGCGTGGTGCGTCCGATATCACCCGAAATGGAGCGGCCGACGCGCAAGACCTCGCCGCGCATCGTGCCGGCCACCGCCGCGGCGACGGTTCTGGCGAAATCAGCGATGAAATCGCGATCGATATAGGGCAGGTCGATCTCCTCTATCGTATGGCCGCCTTCGCGCGCCAAAGCTATCGCAGTGTCCAGCGCCGCCAGCGTCTCGGTCGATATCGGCAGGCCGAGCGGCGATTTTCGGTAGACCGCCAGTTTCAGCTTGCCGGGGTCACGCACTGCTGCGGCGGCGAAAGTTCCTTTCGGCGTCGGCGCCGCATACGGCGACAGCGGATCGGGCCCATGCGTCAGGTCGAGCAGCAGGGCCGAATCACGGACCGAGCGGGAAACGGCGTGGTCGATGACCAGGCCGTACCAGCTTTCGCTGACCAGCGGCGTCAGCGGCACGCGGCCGCGCGAGGTTTTCAGCCCGACCAGCCCGGTGCAGGCGGCGGGAACGCGAATCGAGCCGCCGCCGTCCGAAGCATGTGCCACCGGCACGACGCCGGCCGCGACCAGCGCCGCCGCACCTCCAGACGAGCCGCCGCTGGTATGGGCTGTATTCCACGGATTGCGGGTGATGCCGAAAGCGGCGGATTCGGTCATCAGCCTCAGCCCATGTTCGGGCGAGGTGCTGGTGGCGATCGGGACGAGGCCGGCGGCCAGATGGCGTTCGGTCATCACCGAGTCGAAATCGGCAACGAAAGCCGGAATGCGGCTGCCGCCGTGCGTCGGCACGCCTTTCATGGCGATGCCGAGATCCTTCAGCGCGAAGGGCACACCGGCCAGCGGCAGCTTGCGGTCGATGGTTTTCGCCCGCGTCCGCGCCGCCTCGTAAAGCGGCTCGGCGATGGCATTGATATCCGGGCGAGTGGCCTCGGCCCGCGCAATCGCCGCGTCGACGAGCTCCTGCGGCGAGATTTCTCCTTTGCGCACCAAGCCGGCCAGGCCGGTAGCGTCATGTTCCCACAGGGCCCGTTCGACCGACATTCTCGCTCCCCCAACTATCGGCAAGCTAGAGCATCGGATGCAAAAGTGGAAACCCGGTTTTGGGAAAATCCGATGCTCAAAAGGTCGGCTGTTTTCGTGTCAATAGAAGCCGACGGCGCTCCCGGTGCACAGGAACGCTTCCGTGGTCGCAATACATTGCAATTGCCTAATTTGGGCAATTGCTTAATTTGGCAGCCGATGACGCCGCAGGACATCAGCAACCTGATCGTCCGGACTTCAATGAAGGACCGGGCTGCGTTCGATCTGCTCTACCGGCAGACCAGCGCGAAACTTTTCGGCGTCTGCCTTCGTGTATTGAAGGACCGGGGAGAGGCAGAAGAGGCGCTGCAGGAGGTCTTCGTCAAGATATGGACGAAGGCGGACCGATTCGCCGTTTCGGAGCTAAGCCCGATTTCCTGGCTGGTGGCTATTGCGCGCAATCACGCGATCGATCGGATAAGGGCGCGGCGAGAGCCTGCTGCCTATATCGACGCTGCGCTCGACGTTGCCGATCCGGCGCCGGGACCGGAAGCTGCGGCTGTTGCGGGCGGTGAATCCGGGCGCATCTATCGTTGTCTCGATGAATTGGAAAAGGACCGGGCGGCGGCCGTCCGAGGCGCTTATCTGGAGGGCGAAAGCTATGCCGAACTGGCGGCGCGCCATGACGTGCCGCTGAACACGATGCGAACCTGGCTGCGGCGCAGCCTGTTGAAGCTCAGAGAGTGTCTTGAAAGATGACGCGGGCAGAGGATGACGGACCGGAATCTGGGGGCGACGACCTGTTTGCCGCCGAATACGTTCTTGGCGTCCTGGCCGCGGACGAACGCGAGATTGCGTCACGCCGCATCGACGCGGACGCCGCTTTCGCGCACCTTGTCGATGCCTGGGAGGCGCGTCTTTCGCCGATGGCCGCCTATCCGGAGACAGAGCCGCCGATCAGGGTCAAGGAGGCATTGGATCGCCGGCTGTTCGTCGCAGAGCCTCGCGCCGGCCTCTGGTCAAGCCTTGCCTTCTGGCGCGGTCTTGCAGCCGCTTCCGTCGCGGCGTTGGCGATCTATATCGCCGAGCCTTACCTCAACCCGCCGGCCGAGCCGCCGCGGCTCATCGCCTCGCTGGCTGCCGATGGCAGCGACGTCAGATACCTCGCCGTCTATGATGCCGCCCGTCGCGAGGTCGGCCTGTCGCATGTCTCCGGCGAGCGCGCCGCCGGCAAGGATTTCGAGCTTTGGATGATCGAGGGCAAGAATGCGCCGGTCTCTATGGGCGTCATCCCGGCCGGCCAGACCGCGCGTATGACCATCTCCCCGGCCGTGCAGGAAAAACTTGCGCAAGGCGCCGTGCTTGCGGTCAGCCTTGAACCGACCGGCGGTTCGCCGACCGGCCAGCCGACCGGCCCTGTGGTCGCTGCGGGCGAACTGAAGAGCATCTGATCGCCCCTGTCTGCTAATCACCCCTATCTGCCGATTTTTCGAGAAGATTTTAAATCTATCGCCTGTGGTGACTTTAGCGGGAAAGCATGCAGGTTGTAAGAGTCCTGCCCTGAAAATCATGCTCGCCGTTATAAAAAATAAAATTTTCTCCTGAGCGGGCGAAACTCGGGAATTTATCCCCCGTATCTCCTTGCGCCCCAAAGAGGGGAAGAAATAAACTGAGGAGAGAGAAATAATGCGTAAGTTCGCCACCCTTTTGCTTGCCGGAACGGTCGCCGTCTCCGCGCTCGCCACCGCCGCCTATGCCGAAAATCCGATGGTCGGCGGCGCCGCCATGTATGCCACCCGGAACATCGTCGAGAACGCCGTCAATTCGAAGGATCACACGACGCTGGTCGCGGCCGTCAAGGCCGGCGGTCTCGTCGACACGCTGCAGAGTGCCGGTCCCTTCACCGTGTTCGCGCCGACCAACGAGGCCTTTGCCGCCCTTCCGGCCGGCACCGTCGATACATTGCTCAAGCCCGAAAACAAGGACAAGCTGGTCAAGATCCTGACCTGCCACGTCATCGGTGCCAAGGCGATGGCCGCCGACGTTGCCAAGATGGCCATGGACGATGGTGGCGCGCACAAGGTCAAGACGGTTGGCGGCTGCGAGGTGACGCTCAAGGCCGAAAACGGCAAGGTCACCGCGACCGACGAGAACGGCAATGTCGCCAATGTGACCGTCGCCGATGTCGAGCAGTCGAACGGCGTCATCCACGTCATCGACAAGGTTCTCCTGCCGAAGATGTAACGAAGCGGGCGTCGCCAGCGAACATATGGCTGAGGCTCCATGCCCGAGTGCGCGGGTTTCCGCTTGCGTGACCCGCGCAATCGACAAGCGTACACTCCGCACCGTCCGCTGTAAGCGTGGGGCAGGTGCGGAGTGCCCGGTGTCGGGAGCTGGCCGTCACCGGCTTTTGATTTCCATGTGACGGTCGAATTTGGCAAACGGATAGAAGGAGGAATGGTGATGATCCGGCGCGACTTTCTTTGGAGCGGTGCCGCTGTGGCATTGTTGGCAGGCACGGCGGCAGCGCTGCGCATCGGCCGGCCGCAGGATGCACACGCGGCCGAAACCTTCGAGGTCACCAAGACCGAGGCCGAGTGGCGCGCCATCCTGTCCGATGCGGCTTTCAATGTGCTGCGCAAGGAAGGCACCGAATATCCCGGCGCCAGCCCGCTGCTCAATGAACACCGCAAGGGCATCTTCGCCTGCGCCGGCTGCGACCTGCCGCTCTATTCCTCCGAGACCAAGTTCGATTCCGGCACCGGCTGGCCGAGCTTCTGGCAGGAGATTCCCAACGCCGTCGGCATGACCGTGGACAGGTCCCTGGGCATGACCCGAACCGAGGTCCACTGCCGCCGTTGCGGCGGTCATCTCGGCCATGTCTTCGACGACGGCCCGCCGCCGACCGGCCTGCGTCATTGCATCAACGGCGTCGCCTTGACTTTTAAGCCGGCCACGGCCTGACCTAAAGCGCCGCGTCCTTTGGACGCGCAAAGTTGCGCGGTCAGTGTCCGCCGCCTCCGCCCGCCGGCTCGGCCGGCTTGCGGATGACCATAGTGAAGATCGCTAGCGTGGCGAACAGCGCCGTCAACAGATAGAACACGTCCATGAAGGACAGCAGCGAAGCCTGCTGCTGGACCATGCCGGACAGTTTGGAGATCGCCGCCTTGGAGGCGTCGAGGCCGGCATTCTGCTGGAAGTCGAGCGTCATGTTCTGCAGCCTGGTCTGCGCCTCGGCGCTGCCCCATTGCACATGCTCGGCCAGCCTTGCGTAGTGGAAGGCGCTGCGATCGATCAGCACGGTGTTGATGACGGCAAGGCCTACGGCACCACCGAGATTGCGGGTGAGGTTGAACAGACCGGATGCATTCTTAAGCCGGTCAGGCGGCAGCGTTCCAAGCGCGATGTTGTTGATCGGCACCATGCACAGCATCATCGAGGCGCCGCGCAGGATCTGCGGCAGCAAAAGCTCCCAGAAATCCCAGTCTGCGGTCAGATAGGTCATCCGCCAGGTGCCGGCAGCGAAGCCGAAGAAGCCGATCATCATCATCAGCCGCGGATCCATCTTGCGCGACAGGATGCCGGAAATCGGCGCTGTGACGAACATCGCCAGGCCGCTGACGAACAGCGCCTCGCCGATCATCAGGGAGTCGTAGCCGCGGATGCGCCCCAGATACACCGGATAGAGATAGGTCAGGCCGTAGAGGCCGATGCCGATGACGAAGGAGAACAGCGAGCCGAAAGCGAAGTTGACGTTGGCGAAGGCCTTCAGGTCGACGATCGGCTCCTCGGCAGTGAAGGCGCGCCAGAAGAACAGCACCGCGCCGGCCGTCATCAGGATGGCGCAGATGAACACGGCCTGGTCCTGAAGCCAGTCGTTGTTGGGACCTTCCTCGAGCACAAATTCCAGCGAGCCGAGGAAAGCCGCCATGCCGGCGAGGCCCCACCAGTCGAACTTGCGGAACAGGCTGAGATTGGGCTTGTCGAAGTCGATCAGCGACCATGCGGCTGCGGTCACCATGATGCCGGGCACCACATTGATCAGGAACAGCCAGTGCCAGGACATGGCATGGCTGATATAGCCGCCGACAGTCGGGCCGATGGTCGGCGCCAGCGTCGCCACCAGGCCGATCATCGGCGACACCATGGCACGGCGCGACGGCGGGAAGATGGTGAAGGCGGCAGCGAACACGCTTGGGATCATGCCGCCGCCGATAAAACCCTGGACGGCGCGGTAGACGATCATCTGGTCGATGTTGGTGGCGGTCGCCGCCAGCGCGCTCGCGGCGGTGAAGCCGGCCGCGGAGACGGTGAACAGCACACGCGTCGACAGCATCCGGCTGAGAAAACCGGACAGCGGGATCATGATGACTTCGGCGATGAGATAGGCGGTCTGCACCCACGGAATTTCGTCGGAGCTGGCGCTCAAGCCGGCCTGAATCTCGGCCAGCGAGGCCGAAACGATCTGGATGTCGAGGATCGCCATGAACATGCCGAACACCATCGCCAGGAAGGCGATGATGCGGCGTGTGGGAATGGTATCAGGCGTAGCCGGCCTCGCCGGCGGCGGTCCTGCTGTCGAGGTTGCGGTTGCCACGGCATTGCTCCCAAGCGGCCGCTCAGTCCGACGCCGAAGGTGCGGTGCGGCTGTCGACGGCGACGACGACGCTGAGGCCGGCGCGCAGCCTGCCTGTCTTCAGCACATCCGCCGGCACGTCGATGCGAACCGGGACGCGCTGCACGACCTTGGTGAAGTTGCCGGTGGCGTTTTCCGGCGGCAGCAGCGAGAACACCGCGCCGGATGCCGGCGCCAGCGACGAGACGGTGCCTTCGAAATCCTGGTCGTCGATCGCGTCGACCGAAATCCTGACCTTTTCACCAGGCACCAGCCGGGCAAGCTGGGTCTCCTTGAAATTGGCGACGATATAGAGCTTGTCCATCGGCACGATGACGGCGAGCTTCTGTCCGGGGCTGATCAGGTCGCCCTGCTCGACCGAGCGGTTGCCGACGACACCGTCATAGGGTGCGCGCAGCACGGTGAAGGACAGGTCGCGTGCGGCCTTGTCCCTGGCAAGCTGCAGCGACGCCAGCGTGCTTGCCGTCTCCGCGCGCTGCGCTTGGAGCACACCGATATTGGCCTCAGCCGCCGCGATCTGGGCGTCGGCACCGACAAGGGCGGCATTGGCCTGCTCGACCGCGGTCTGGGCATCGTCCAGTTGGGCCTGGGTGCCGACATGTGTCTTGAGCAATTGGGCGGCGCGCGCTTGGACACGCGCCGCATTGGCGGCGGCGGCCTGGTCGGCGGTCTTCTGCGCCTGCGCCTGCTCGAGCGAGGCGCGCGCCGCCTCGGTCTGGGCGTCGATACGATCGAGCGTCTTGCTCAAGGTGGCGATCTGCGCCTCGGCCTGGGCGACCGCTATTTTGTAGTCGCCATTGTCGACGACCAGCAGCGGGTCGCCGGCCTTGACCTGCTGGTTCTCGGTCACCTTGACCTGATCGACATAGCCGGAAATTTTCGGCGAAATGAACGCCATGTCGGCCTGGACATAGGCGTCGTCGGTGGAGATCATGAAACGCCCGTCGGTCAAGTAATCATAGCCATACCAAGCGCCTGCGCCCAGCAAGCCAAGCGCAAGGATCGGCAACAGAAAGGAGCGTGCCGAGCGTTTCTTTTTGGCCGGCGCCTCGGCCGGAGGGCTTGTTGCGGGTTCAGTCGGTGGGTTCGGCGCTTCGATTGCCGGCGCAACCTTGGCGTTGGGGAAGGGACGGACTTCGGCGGTGGGGGTCGCGTTCGAGGACATGGCATCTCTCTTGGCATCGCTAGAAACCGGGCATCATACTGAACCGTTCGGTTCGATGTTGACGTTGACTTAGCGCGGTGAGAGGCCCATATCAAGGATGATCGAACCGATCGGTTCGAATTTTTTCGAGGGTGTGACGTTATGACCGAGCCCGACAAGGACCAGTGCGATCTGCTGGATGGCCTGCGTCGCGGCCGCCCGGCGGCGGGACAGGACCCGGTCAAGCGCAACCAGATCATCGAGGGCGCGCGTCGTGTCTTCATCGACAAGGGCTTCGAAGCGGCGTCGATGAACGACATCACCCGCGAGGCCGGCGTTTCCAAGGGCACGATCTATGTCTACTTCGCCAACAAGGAAGAGCTGTTCGAGGCGCTGATCGAGGAAGAGCGCGGCACGATCTTCAAGAACATGTACGATCTGCTCGACCGCGCCGACGATCTTCGCGAGACGCTGGTGAAGTTCGGCAAGGTGCTGTCCCTCAAGATCACCTCGGCCAAGGTCGTCCAGGCGCAGCGCACCGTGATCGGCGCGTCCGACAGGATGCCCGAACTTGGTGCGCGTTTTTACGAACGCGGCCCGAAACGCGGCCACGACAAGGTCGTTGCTTTTCTCAATGCCGCCATCGAGCGCGGCCTGCTCGAGATCGACGATGTCGATCTTGCCGCCTATCAGTTCACCGAACTGTGCCTGGCGGGTCTTTTCCGTCAGTGCATATTCGCCTACCGCACCAAAGCCCCAAGCCAGAATGAAATCGACCACATCGTCAGGTCGGGCGTAGGCATGTTCCTGAAGGCTTACGGCACCGAAAGGCTTGCCACGGAAGAAAGCACCCAGACGATCGCCCTGGAGGCAAAGTCCTAGAGCATTTTGCAGCCAAGTGGAATCACTTGGCGTCGCAGAAATGCGGCTAAAAACAAATAGATAGAGCGGGATGCCAGTTCAATTTGAACGCATCCCGCTCTAGCCGCCATTGGCCGCCAGCACGATCGCCGCGCGCAATTCCTCGAGGCCCTCGTTTTTTTCCGACGACGTGGCGAGGACGAACGGAAACGCCGCCGGCCGCTTCTTGATCTTCTGCAGTGTCTCTTCGATCAATCGCGGCACGCCGGCCGCCTTGATCTTGTCGGTCTTGGTCAGCACGATCTGATAGGACACCGCCGCCTTGTCGAGCAGCGACAGCACTTCGTCGTCTTTGGCCTTGATGCCGTGGCGGGCGTCGATCAGCACGTAGACGCGCTTCAGGGTGACGCGGCCCTTGAGATAGTCGAAGACGAGTTTCGTCCAGTCGTCGACCTTTTCCTTGGGCGCAGTGGCGTAGCCGTAGCCCGGCATGTCGACCAACGCCATCGGCGGCAGGTCGGCGCCTTCGCCGGAAAACCCGCCCGGAACGAAATAGTTGAGTTCCTGCGTCCGCCCTGGCGTATTGGACGTGCGCGCCAGTCCCTTCTGATTGACCAGCGCGTTGATCAGCGACGATTTGCCGACATTCGAGCGGCCGGCAAAGGCGATCTCCGGCGGTCCTTCCGGCGGCAGGAACTTCATCGCCGGCACGCCGCGGATGAATATCCACGGCCGCGTGAACAGCTCGATGCCGATCACGGACTTGTTCAACGCGTTCAAACCGCTGCCTCCAGAACAGAAATATCGGCGCCACGAATGGCATTGAGGTTGCGGCTGATCTTTTCCACCGGCCAATCCCACCACGCCGCCGCCAAAAGCCGCCGGATGGTCCTGTCGTCGAAACGCATCTTAACCACCTTGGCCGCATTGCCGGCGACGATCGCATAGGGCGCCACGTCATGCGTCACCACCGACTTTGCCGCAACGATGGCGCCATGGCCGATCGCCACGCCGGGCAGGATCGCCGCTTCCATGCCGATCCATACATCATTGCCGATCACTGTGTCGCCGCGCAATTCCTTCGACCAGGTCGCCGGATCGAAACCCTCTTCCCAGCCATGACCGAAGATGTTGAACGGATAGGTCGAAAAGCCGGACATGGCATGATTGGCGCCGTTCATGATGAAGCGCGCGCCCTCGGCGATGGCGCAGAACTTGCCGATGATCAGCCGGTCGCCGATGAATGGATAGTGATGAAGCACGCATCGCTCGGCGAATTTGTCCGGCCCGTCCGGATCATCATAATAGGTGAAGTCGCCGATCTCGATGTTCGGCGCCGTGACCAGCCCCTTCAGGAAGCCGACGCGGCTATGCATCGGGATCGGGTGCTTGATGTTGGGGTTGGGTCCGATCATGGTCTGGCTCCATCGACGAAACAGCAGGTCAAATAGCGCGATCCGCCCGGCAGCACCGACCGCGTGCGCAGCGGATCATCCTTACCTGTTCATCGACGGGAACGCGCTCCTGAAACGACAGCGGAGCTTATAGGGCGCGGCGGCGTCTACCGCCGCGCCGGGCTTTCCTGGATTCGGCAGGCAGCGCCGTCTATTCCGCCGGCGACGGTTTCTTCCGGAACAGTGCGACCAGATTGTCCCACAATTCGATCTTGGCGCCCTGCCGCTTCATGATCACGCCTTGCTGGATGATCGAAAGCAGATTGTTCCAGGCCCAGTAGATGACGAGGCCGGCCGGAAAACCCGCCATCATGAACGTGAAGACCACCGGCATCCAGGTGAAGATCATGGCCTGCGTCGGGTCCGGCGGCGTCGGGTTCATGCGCATCTGCAGGAACATGGTCAGGCCCATGATCAGTGGCCAGACGCCGATCATCAACATATCCGGCAGCGCGATTGGGATGAGGCCGAACAGGTTGAAGATCGAGGTCGGATCGGGCGCCGCCAGATCCTGAATCCAGCCGAAGAACGGTGCGTGCCGCATCTCGATGGTGATGTAGAGCACCTTGTAGAGCGCAAAGAAGACCGGGATCTGCAGCGCCACCGGCCAGCAGCCGGCGAGCGGATTGATCTTCTCGGTCTTGTAGAGCTCCATCATCGCCTGTTGCTGCTTCATCTTGTCGTCCGCGTATTTCTCGCGGATCTCGAGCATCTTGGGCTGCACCTTCTTCATGTTCGCCATCGACGCGTAGGACTTGTTGGCGAGCGGATAGAAGGCGGCTTTGACGACGACGGTGGTGGCCAGGATGGCCAGGCCGAAATTGCCGAAGAATTTGTACATCGTGTCGATCAGATAGAACATCGGCTTGGTGATCCAGATGAACCATCCCCAGTCGATCAAGCGGTCGAACAGCCTGATGTTGCGGTCTTCGGCATAGGCGTTGACCTTGGCCACTTCCTTGGCGCCGGCGAAGATTTCGCTCTCGACCGTCGCCGACTGGCCGGCATCGACGGTGATCGGGTCGGTCAGGAAGTCGGCCTGGTAGCGCGGTCGGCCGTCCTCGAAATAGGCGTAACGCGGCTGGAACTGCTGCTTCTCGGTCGGCACCAGCGTCACCGCCCAGTATTTGTCGGTTATGCCCAGCCAGCCATCGGTCGACTTGCTCGGCGTGAACTGCTTGTCCTCCTCGATCGACGAATATGTGTGTTCCTGCAGGCCTTCCGTGCCGGTGACGCCGATCAGCCCCTCATGCAGCACATAGATGCTGGCAACGGCAGGCTTGTCGAAGCGGGTGACACGGCCGTAATTCGACAGGGTAACGGCGGCCGACCCCGAATTCTGCACCGTGTCCGACACGGTGAACATGTAGTCGCCGTCGACGGAGAAGGTGCGCTTGAAGGTCAGGCCCTTGTCGTTGGTGAAAGTCAGCGTGACCGGGGTCGCCGGGGTCAGCGTCGCATTGCCGTCGACGGTCCACACGGTTTCCGGGCCTGGCACCGTGCCGGTCTTGTCGCTGCCGATAAAGCCGATCTCGGCATAGTAGCCCGTAGGCAGCGCCGCCGGGTTGAGCAGTTCGATCTCGGGCGAGTTCTTGTCGACCGTCAGCCTGTAGTGCTTGAGCTTGAGGTCGTCGAGACGGGCGCCGGCGAGATTGATCGAGCCCTCCAGGCTCGGCGTGTCGATCCTGACGCGCTTCGTCGACGCCAGCGCCTGCTCGCGGCTGGCCAGCGTTGTGCCGTCGGTTCCCGGTGCATTGGGTGCATTAGGAATGGCGCCTTGCTGCGGCACCGGCGTTTCGCTGCCGCCCGGACTGGCGGCTTCGGCCGCCTTCTTCTGCTCCGCAATCCGCTGCTCTTCGATACGGGCCGCCTCGCGTTGCGCCTCGCTGTGCGGCAGCACGTAAAAATACTGCCAAAGCGACAGGATCAGCACCGACAGCGCGATGGTGATGAAGAAGTTCCGGTTGTTTTCCATCGAAAGCCTTGGCCTATCGTGTTCCGCGCAGTCGGCGTGAGAGTTCGGCCTTCAACTGACCGAACGGAATGGCAAGCACATCTTCGCGCCCGACGATGACATAGTCATTGCCTGGCTTCATGTCATCCGCGGCATGCGTACGCACGGCTTCTCTCAGCCGCCGCCGGATGCGGTTGCGGACGACTGCGTTGCCGACCTTCTTGGTGACCGTGTAGCCGACGCGAGGCGCCGCTGCGTCGCTGCGGTCGAGAACCTCGACGAGAAAAAGCCGCCCGCGGCGCTTTTCGCCACGCCGGACGGCCAGGAATTCCGCGCGCTTCAGAAGCCGCTTGGGATGTGCTCCCACTGGCTTGCCGGTTGCGGGCAACGATCTCGTCTTCCGTTCAGGCGCTGAGCCGCTTGCGGCCGCGGTTGCGGCGGGCTGCGACGACGCCACGACCACCCTTGGTGGCCATGCGGGCACGAAAACCATGCCGGCGTTTGCGGACGAGTTTGGACGGTTGGTAGGTACGCTTCATTTGTTTTAATACCGCGGGGTGCGGCCCTTCTTGATTCTGTCACTCTGTAACAGGAGCTTTGCCCGGCCGGCTTTGGCGCGATCGAAACCGCGCCGGGACGAATGGCCCGAGCGTGAGCGGGCTTATAGAAAGAAGGGTTTTGGAAGTCAATCCGGCCTCGACATTCCGGCGCCTCGGGCCAACGGCTGGCGTGTGGCCGAGGTCTGGGCGGTCTTATCCCTGATTGGGACGAAGGATGAAATTGGCAAAAAAGCCGCAATGGCCTAATCTTGGCTGATCAAGTGATCGTGAAAAAGCAGCATGAGTGAAATCCCATCCGCGGACGAAAGCACCGATCGGGCGACCGCAGCCGCCCGCAGGGTGCCGTTGTCGCGTGGATTGTCGACAAAGCTCCTGCTGCTCACCATCGTCTTCGTGCTCCTGGCCGAGGTCCTCATCTTTCTGCCCTGGATCGCCAGCTACCGGCTGAGCTGGCTGAAAGAGAGGCTGAGCACCGCCGCGGCCGTCTCGATCGTGCTGGTGCAGGGAGAGCCCGCCTCGCTGTCGCGCGCTGCCCAGAATGATGTGCTGATGGCGATCGGCGCCAAGGCGATCGCCGTGCGCGACGGCGGTGTCTCGCGGCTTCTGGTGGTGGCTGAGATGCCGCCGCACGTCGACGAGCATATCGACATTGCCAATGTCGGCCTGATCGAGGGCATGACCGGCGCCTTGGACACGCTGTTGTTCGGCGGCGAGCGGATGCTGCGCGTTTTCGGGCCGGTCGGCGACAGCGACAAGGAATTCGAGCTGATCATGCCCGACTACAGCCTGCGCAATGCCATGCTCATCTATTCGCGCAACGTCGCCTTCGTCTCGCTGCTGATCTCGCTGTTCACCGCCATGCTGGTCTATGCCGCCATAGACCTGATCATGATCGGCCCGATACGGACGATGACGCGCTCGATGCTGGCCTTCTCCGAGGCTCCCGACGACCCCGGGCGGATCATCCGCCCTGCTGCCCGCGCCGACGAAATCGGCGTTGCCGAGCGCGAGCTCTCGCAGATGCAGGAGCGGCTGCAAAAGATGCTCTCCGAGCAGAAGCATCTCGCCGACCTTGGCCTCGCCGTGTCGAAGATCAACCATGACATGCGCAATATCCTGGCGTCGGCGCAGCTGATGTCGGACCGTCTGCGCCAGGTCAAGGACCCGACCGTGCAGGCCTTTGCGCCAAAACTGCTGCGCGCGCTCGATCGTGCCGTATCCTATTCGGAAGGTGTGCTTGCCTATGGCCGCACCCAGGAGCCGCCGCCCTCGCGCCGCAGGCTCAGGCTGCGCCAGCTGGTCGATGACGTCCACGGCCTGCTCGACACCGAAGGCGGCATCGAATTCGTCAATGCCGTCGATCTGGCTTTCGAGGTCGATGCCGATTCCGATCAGCTTTTTCGCGTGCTCACCAATCTTTGCCGCAACGCCGTCCAGGCGATGGCGGCGGACGCGGAAAGCGCGGTGGTGCGTCGGTTGTCGGTGTCGGCCGAGCGCGTCGGCAGCGTCAGCCGCATCACCGTCACCGACACCGGCCCCGGCCTGCCGCCGAAGGCGCGCGAGAATTTGTTTGCGGCGTTCCGCGGCTCGGCCCGCAGCGGTGGCACCGGCCTTGGCCTGGCCATCGCCTATGAACTGATCCGCGCCCATGGCGGCACGGTGGAGCTTGTCGAAAGCAGAGGCGGCCGCACCACATTCGCGGTCACCATTCCCGACCAGCCGGTCCGGCTCGACCAGGCCCGCAACGGCCTGCGCCGTCCCGCCTGATCCTCGCCCGCCCGATCCTCGCCCTGTCTGATCCTCTCCAAGGCACGAAGAACAAAACTTTTGCCGATCGGCTTGCTTTTCGGAAATGCAGTCGCTAGGGAACACCTCACATCGCGTCCGGTCGTCAAGGATCGGATCGCGAGGCCATGCAAAGCATCGCCTGTTGCGCGCCCGTAGCTCAGCTGGATAGAGCACCAGACTACGAATCTGGGGGTCAGGAGTTCGAATCTCTTCGGGCGCGCCAATAATCTCAATCAGTTAGCGGCGCGACACCGTTTCAAATCGGTTTTTGAAACGATTTTGAACGGCCGGTTGCTTTTTTGTGTGATTTCGCGCGAGTGGCACTTCAGGAACCCGACGCTGTCGCGGCGGAGGCGGACGCATCCGAGGCGACGTTCAACTGCTTCGTCCGGCATGACCTTCGCGCATCATGAAAGCGACCACGGTACCGGACAGGAAAGTGAGGGCGGCGATCGAGGCAATCGCCCACGCCAGGCCGAAGAAGTCGGCGATCAGTCCCGCCGACAGCGCACCGATCGCGTAGCCGAGATCGCGCCAGAAGCGGTAGACGCTGAGCGAGCGGGCGCGCCATGAAGGATGCGACGCATCCGACACCGCGGCGATCAGGCTCGGATAGACCATCGCCGTGCCCAGACCAAGCAGGAGGCTCGCCACCAGCCACCAGCCAAAATTCGAGGTCAGCGCCGTGAGAAAGAGCGCCGACGCCTGCACCCACATGCCGGCGACGATCAGGCCCTTGCGGCCCCATCGGTCGCTGAGCGGTCCCGTCACGACCTGCAGCACGCCCCAGGTGACGGGATAGACGGCCTTCAGAATGCCGATGCGCTCCACACCGAGCCCGCCGGCTGCGAAGAAGAGCGGAAAGATGCCCCAGCTCATGCCGTCATTGAGGTTGTTCACCAGCCCGGCCTGCGAAGCGGCAAAGAGGTTGCGATCCCGAAAGGAGGTCAACGCAAAGACCTCGCGGAAGGAAAGGGGTGAGGCCTCGCGCGGATGGTTCGCCAGTTCCGCACGCACATGATCGCGCGTGTCGCGCACGAGCAGGATCGAGAGCACCGTGCCCAGCACTGCGTAGCCGACGCCGAGATAGATCGGGATTGGTCGCAGACCGTAGCGACTGGCGAGATAGCCGGTGAGAAAGGCGGTGATCCCGACTGCGAGGTAACCGGCAAACTCGTTGAGCCCTACGGCGAGGCCACGCCCCTTCGGGCCGACAAGGTCGACCTTCATGATGACGGTCATCGACCAGGCGAAGCCCTGGCTGATGCCAAGCAGCGCGTTGGCGGCGATGACCCAGTTCCAGTCTGGCGCCCAAATGATCATGAAGGGCACCGGCAGGCCGAACAGCCAGCCGATAACCAGCACGCGCTTGCGCCCCCATTTGTCGGCGAGCTGTCCGGAGACAAGGTTGGCCAGCGCCTTGACGACGCCGAAGCTGACGATGAAGGAGACGACCAGCGTGGTCGAGGCGAGCCCGAATTCCTCTGAGCCGATCAACGGCACGACGGTGCGTTCTATGCCGACCATGCCGCCGACGAATGCATTGATAAGCACAAGCAGCGCGAACTGCCGCCAGTTGGCCTTGAGACCGAGGCTCACTGCTGGCGCCGCGATCGTTGTCATGCGGCACCGGCATTGATGGCTCGGGTGCGTGCGGCCATCACTACATCAATCCCGTTCGGGAGCCGTCAGAGCCGGAGCCAAGGCTGCTAAGCGATTGAAGGGGCTTCTCGGCCACGGACTTGTCTCCTCGGGGGCCGTGTGATACGCACATTCAATAATTATGTTGAATGAACTAGCGTGGCTGCTACCCTGATGTCAATCCGCAATCCGAAGCAGGCACTTTACCAGCAGTTCGCGGTTGTCGCGAAGGCTCTGGGCAATCCGCAGAGGCTGGAACTGATCGAGCAACTCGCGCAGGGTCCGCGCAGCGTGGAAGCCTTGGCCGCCAAGCTTGCGCGTCCGGTGGCGAATGTCTCGCAGCATCTCCAGGCGATGCGCCGCGCCGGACTGGTGACGTCAGAGCGCGATGGCAAGTTCGTCAACTACCGGCTCGCAGATGAAAGCGTACTTGCCGCCTTCGCCTCCATTCGAGTCGTTGCCGAGCGGCATTCGGCCGAGGTCGAACGCATCGTGAGGGGCTATTTCGACCGGCGCGACGATATGGAGCCCGTGTCCCGGGAAGAGCTGGCCGCGCGAATGAAAGACGGACTCGTTACAGTCATCGACGTCCGACCGCCCGATGAGTTTGCGCTCGGACATCTGCCCGGCGCGATCAACGTCCCCCTCGGCCAACTGGAACAGCGGTTGTCCGACCTCGAGGCGAAGCCCGAGATCGTCGCCTACTGCCGCGGACCGTGGTGCGTGATGTCGTTCGAGGCGGTCGCATTGCTGCGTGAGCACGGCTTCCGCGCACGCCGCATGGAAGATGGCCTGCCCGAATGGCGTGACGCGGGCTTAGCTGTCGAGGCTTGATCGACCTCAACTTCAAAGTCAGTCACCCGCCCCTCATTCGCTGGGTCCTTTTTGCCGTAGCAAGGTTGACACATCACGTTAGTCTGTGCTAACGCGTTAGTGGTGACTAACGTGAACAACAGCTGGACCGCCCTGGGCGACCCCACCAGGCGCACGATCTTCGAACTCTTGGTCGAGCATCCGCGTTCGGTTACCGAGTTGGCGCGTGCCCTGCCGGTGAGCCGGTCGGCGGTCTCGCAGCATCTGAAGGTGTTGAAAGAGGCAGGGCTCGTGGCTGCCACGCCGGACGGCAAGCACCGCATCTACCGCGTCGAACCCGACGGGCTGGCGGCGCTTCGCACAGAGCTCGACCGGTTCTGGATGAAGACGCTCGCTGCCTACAAGCAAGCTGTCGAACAACCGCGAAAGGAGTGAACTATGAACACGCAAACAGCAGACACCTCGGTCAGGCACTCGATCGTGGTCGAGGCATCGATCGAACGCGCCTTCAAGGTCTTCACCGAGAATTTTGGCAAGTTCAAACCCAGGGAGCACAATCTGCTCGCCGTGCCGATCGCCGAGACCGTGTTCGAGCCACGCGTCGGCGGCCATATTTATGACCGTGGCGCCGACGGCAGCGAGTGCCGCTGGGCGCGCGTGCTGGCTTATGAGCCGCCGCACCGTGTGCTGCTCAGTTGGGACATCAGCCCGCAATGGCGGTTGGAGACCGATCCGAACAAGGCCAGCGAGTGGGAAGTCCGCTTCACTGCCGAGACGGCTAATCGGACCCGCCTGGATCTCGAGCATCGCAAACTGGAGCGCCACGGCGCCGGCTGGGAAAGCGTGCGCGATGGTGTCGCCGCCGATCAAGGCTGGCCGCTCTACCTGCAGCGATACGCCGACCTGTTCGGGCGTCGGGCCTGACGGCCACATCCGCAAGCATCAGATCGAATCCGGCCTCGCGGCCTGCAATCCCGTAAGCTCAGGAGTTATTCGCGGTGGCGACACTGCCGCCGCGAATAACGTCCCTTGCCTACCCGGAGCCCGACAAGCGTAGGCGCAATAATTGCCTGACCAGCATGCCCAACGCCGCTTCGGATGCGGGGACGGCTCCGCGCGAAGCGGATGATGGCTGACGAAGGTCAGAACGGTATAGGCCACAATGGTCACGCATTTGTGAGCTGTATGATAAGCCTATTCGGGATTATGGGTCTAATCTTGAAGCGTGCGTCGTCTTAAGTGTCACTAGTAATAGTCCCTGCAGGGCCGCCGCTCAGGAATAATGCTGATGGAACGCAAGCTCGCGGCAATCATGGCCGCCGACATCGTCGGCTACAGCCTGCTAATGGCCGAAAACGAGGCTTCCACCTACGCGAAGCTGCGCGCTGTTTTTGACGAGCTCATTGACCCGACCATTGCCCGCCATGGCGGGCGCATCGTCAAGACGGCGGGAGACGGCTTTCTCGCCATGTTTCCCAGCGTCAACGAAGCGGTCGATGCGGCGCTGGCCATACAGGAAGGCTTCGACAAGAGCCCGTTCGAGCTGCGCATCGGCATCAATCTTGGCGATGTCATCGAAGATGACGGCGACGTATACGGCGACGGCGTCAATGTAGCTGCCCGGCTTGAGGCCATGTGCGATCCGGGGCAGATATTCGTCAGCGGCGCCGTGGTGATGGCGGCCGACCGCAACAGCGCGGACAGGTTCGTCCGCATCGGCCGCAGGCGGGCCAAGAACATTCCCGAACTTCTCAACGTCTACCGCGTAAGGCGCGCGGGCTCTGCGTGGTCGCCATGGCGGCACGTGCCGCAGGTGCTGCGCAGCACCGCCGCCCGCTGGTCTTATGGCATAGCCGCCATAGCCCTCGTCCTCATCGGCACCCAAATCCAGCCGCTCCCCCTGGCAGCCATGGTCAGCCGCATCCCGGCGGTCTTGTCGATGGACCAGAGCCGCGCCGACCCCCGGCCGTCAGTGGCGGTCATGCCTTTTGCCGCGATGAGCGGCAGCGGCGAGCAATCATATTTCGCGGACGGACTGGCCGAGGATGTGACGACAGCCCTTGCCCGCAATTCAGAGCTGCAGGTCATCGCGCGCGATTCCACCTACGCCGTGCACGGGCAGGATACGGACGTGCGCAAGCTCGGGGCGAAGCTCGGCGTTGATTATGTGGTTGAAGGCAGCGCCCGCCGTGAAGGCGACCAGCTTCGCGTGTCGGCGCAGCTGATCGATGTAAAGACAGGCACGCATCTGTGGTCGCGCAGTTTTGACCGCCAGGTCGCCGACGTGTTCACCGTCCAGAGCGAGCTGACCACCGAAATCGTCGCGCAGATCGCGCCCTATATCGGCAGGAGCGAGGCGGCGGCGGCAGCGGAACGCCCGACCGACAATCTGCAGGCCTATGACCTCGTGCTGCAGGCCCGCAACCGCTACCGGCACGGCGGCGACGACCCGCAGGACATTCTGGAGGCGCGGGGCCTCTACCAGCGCGCCCTTGAAATGGACCCGTCCTATGCGGCCGCCCGCGCGGGCCTCGCGCTGACCTTTATCGCCAGCGTGGCGCAGAGCGGTGACGGCCGGGAAAACGCGCCGGAACTCCATCTTGGGCTTAGCGAGGCGCGGCAGGCGGTCCGTCTCGACCCCAATCTTGGCCTTGGCTATCAGGTCATCAGCTTCGGGCTTGCCCTGCAGGGCGACTATTCAGGCGGCTTGCAGGCCGCACG
Source organism: Mesorhizobium sp. WSM4815 (assembly GCF_055811575.1). Taxonomy (NCBI): domain Bacteria; kingdom Pseudomonadati; phylum Pseudomonadota; class Alphaproteobacteria; order Hyphomicrobiales; family Phyllobacteriaceae; genus Mesorhizobium; species Mesorhizobium sp. WSM4815. The sequence goes on from NZ_JBVVQS010000102.1 coordinate 239,745, forward strand.
GCGCGCTGTCGAACTCAACCCTAACGATCCCGACAGCATGATGGCGCTTGCAAAGGCGCAGGTTCGCTTCGGGGAATATGATGATGCCGTCGCCAACGCAGAGCGGGCCCGCCGCCTTCATCCGATGGCGCCCGAGTACTACGCCTATGTGCACGGGCAGGCGCTCTACGCGGCTGACCGCCGCGATGAGGCTTCCGCCGTCATAGAAGAATGCCTGATCCGGGCGCCGCGCGATGCAAACTGCCTTCTCATTCAGGCCGCTTTGCAGAGCGCGGGCGGCGAGGTCGAGGCAGCCCAGCAGACGATGGCAAGGCTGGTCGAGGCGCATCCGGCATTCTCGCTGGAAGCAGAGCGCGCTTACCGGCGTTTCGGTGACAGGCCGCTGATGGAAGAGTTCCTGCAGGACCTCGCGAAGGCCAAGGCTCCTGAGTCCGCCTGACAGTTCTTACAGAGCGACTTCAAACATATAGCGGTGCCCAGTTTCATCCTCTCCGGCGCGCCAATTTTTGCCACTCCACGACGCCAACTCCGAAAATTGCCGCCAATCGCCGCCGGAACTACGTCCGCCGCTAACGGTGGTAGGAGTCGGTCGGATCCGGTACGTTGGCGGGTGGAGGAAGTTGCGCGCAGCCTATGACCGACGCAGCACGTCCTGCCATTCGAGATGACGGTCGATCTGCGCTTTTGCGAACGGACAAAGCGGAATGATGGCGACCCCTTCGCGCCGGGCATCCTCGACCGCCTGGCGTACCAGTCGCTCGCCGACCTTGCGGCCACGCAACGCCGCTGGAACTTCGGTATGGTCGATGATGATCAACCCTTCGCCGGCCCGGCTATAGGTCATCTCAGCTTCGACGCCGTCGACGAGGATCCGGTAGCGTCCCTTCGATGCGGTATCCTCCCGCTCGACCTTTTCGACGGTCAAGGGAGAGGCAGGGCCCGGCTGCTCGGCGTCATGCGGCCGCACCTGACCCCGCCGCCCCGGCAGGCAGTCCAGTAGGTCGCGGTCCCATCTTCCGAGATCGGCCGCAGCGTCGTAGGTCGAGACGAGAAACTCCATAAGCGCCGCGTCGGGATTTGCAGCCGACTGAACGGCGTCGTACGGCAGGATGAATTCCGATAGGCCCTCATGCCAGAACGCGCCCTCGGGCCGAACCGAGGCGCCCCAGAAGCCACTCGGCGCCGGATAGGCGTAGGCATAGAACGCCGGGTAATCGATGCCGCCACCGCCGGGCCAGAAACCGGCTGAGGAGACCTCGCGGTCGTAGGCTTCCTGGGCCACATCGTTGGGCAATGAAGGAATGCCGCCGGGATGGAGAGGCGCGCGCCGCCCTGAAAAGCGGGTGACGGCCAGGTCAAAACTGCCCCAGAACAGGTGAACGGGACTGGACTTGCCAAGAAAGGAGGTCCGGAACCGATTGAATACCCTGTCGACCGCCACCGATGCGTGATGGAAGCGCTGAACGGCTTCCCGGTCATAGGGCCGGTCGCGATGATCTTCGGTGAACGGCACGGGATTGGGCACCTCGTTCGGATTGCCGTTAAAGGTCGGCGTGCCTCCAAGTTCGGAAATCAACTGCACGAAATTGGCGTGGAACGCCGCGACTGTGGATGGCCCGAGCGCAAACGATGCCTTGCGACCATTGCCGCATGTGCCAACAACCATATGGTTCCGAAGGTCGAAGAGGATCTCGATGCCCGGGCCGTCGGGGATCGGCGAGGAGGTCAGGCCGAGCGGCGTGACATAGAAGGTCGCGTTCCAGGAATGGTTGAGCCACGGGGTATGAGCAAGGCGATATTTCCCGGCGATCTGCAAATAGAGATGCAGGGCCGAACACGTCTCGCGCCCGCCGAGGTAGTCCAGGTGGGGCCACTCGTTGCTCATTTTGCTTTCTCCATTCAGAACATACCGGCACGCGACGCGTCATCTCGTCTGAACCACGCCGGGTCCGCGCCCAGGCGACCTCCTTCCTAGCGCGGTCAGTCCGGTAGGGGAATGTGCTCATCTCGGTCATCGATCGGGAGACCGAAACGTCCCTTGCCCCAGTCCTCGGCGCGCCATTCGGCCTTCGCTTCTTCGATGCGGTCGTTCGAGGAGGCGACGAAGTTCCACCAGATATAGCGCGGTCCGCTGAGCGTTGCGCCGCCGCCCGGTTCGATTGCCGGGTTCCAACTCATGAGCGTCATCCTCTCTTGGGCTTCCGGGAGGCCTCGCCCTTGCCGATGCGAATGCCCGATTGCGATCAATCCGGACCCCGCGAGCGGGAAGGACGCTTTCGGCCGACGAATGCCTAAACTGGCGAGCGACCGTCTGCCCAACTAGTCCTATGATACGTCAAGCTGTGTCGCAGTAAGTGGAACGTGCGGGCAATGTCGTCGAGCTCAGCGGCTCGCCGTAGTGCGACCGTCGAACACGGTTCCTTGACAATGCTTTGAACCGTTCGTGTTCTAACGATCAACTCCCCAAAGATCCGGGTTCTGTTTGAAATACTCGATCAGCAACTCGGTGAGCACCCGGACTTTCCGTGTGGGGTGCTGACCCGGCGGTCGGACGACATATGCGGCCCCCGGAGGTACCGGATAGCGTGTCATGATCGGGACCAGCGCGCCGGAGGCCACATAATCATGCGTGATGCAATCAGGGAGCCAGGCGATGCCGAGACCTGCCACTGCGGCGGCGGCAAGCGCCGTGGCGCTGTCAGCCTTGAACCTGCCCTGCGGCTGGACCGTAACAATCTTGTCGCCATCCATGAACTGCCAGGCTTCCGTTCCCTGCATGAGGGCCTGATGGGTGACGAGTTCGTCTGGAGACTCGGGTGACCCGTGCGCTTCGATATAGTCTGGGCTCGCGACAAGCTTTCCATGGATCGGCCCGACGCGCTTCGCGATCAGGTTGGAGTCCTGAAGGTAGGCGCCCCGGATCGCGCAATCGAAACCCTCTGCGATGAGATCGACGAAGCGATCGCTGTAGGAGGTATGAATGTGAAGCTTCGGGTGCAGACGCGCCATTTCCGCGAGCACGGGGGCGAAGTGGGTCGCGCCGAAAGTAAGCGGCATGGCAACCCTCAGGCGGCCGCGCAGCTCACCGGTTGGGAGGATGGTTTCCCTGGCCGTGTCGATCTCGGCGCTGGCCCGGGCCGCATGATCCCTGAACGTGATTCCCGCTTCCGTGAGCGCGGCGCCGCGGGTCGTTCGTGCAAGCAACTGGACGCCAAGCTCCGCTTCAACCCGAAAGAGCCGCCGACTGACGATTGACTTGGAGACGCCGAGCCGGCGCGCTGCGGCCGATACGCCCCCTGCATCGGCCACTGCGACGAATGTCTGCAGATCTTCGATGTCCAATTCGGCGTTCCTCGTTTCGCGACACAGCTTGCCTGACTATGGCACTACCGCATCACCCAAAGGAACAGCAAATTGCGGCAAGGCAACGTCGCTCGGCGGCGCATGTCTCCCCGTGAACCCATTGCCGTCCACAACGGCAGAGAAAGGAAGTCTTGATGACCCGCCGTAACGGCCTTGATTCGCTTCTTCGTCCCGAAGACTCGGTACTCGTTCTGATCGACCACCAGCCTTACCAGCTCACGAACCTGAACAGCCACGACCCGCATATGGCGGTCAACAATGCTACGGGTCTGGCGAAGGCCGCCAAGGCATTTAGCGTACCGACCATCCTCACGAGCGTGCTCGCTGACCGAGGCGGGCTCATCTTTCCGCAGATCACCGACGTCTTCCCCGGCCAGGAGGTGATCGACCGGATGCTTATCAACACCTGGGAAGACCAGAAGGTCGTCGACGCGGTCAAGAAGACCGGCCGCAAGCAGTTGATCATCGCCGGCCTGTTCACGGAGATCTGCGTCGCGATGCCGGCGATCCAGGCTGCCGGCGAAGGATGGGACGTCACGGTCATCACGGACGCCTGCGGCGGCGTGTCGGTTGAAGCCCATGAGGTGGCGATCCAGCGCATGATCTCGGCCGGCTGCAACATGATGACCTGGATGGCGCTCGCGTGCGAATGGCAGCGCGACTACACGAGGGCCGAGACCCTGCCTGCATTGATCGAGCTCCTCAAGGATCACATGGCCGGCAGCGGCATGGCGTACCTGTGGGAGCAGCAGCTGCTCAACACGCCCGTGCCGAGCGAAGGCTGATGCGGACCGGGATGGCGAGCTTTTCGGTGAGCGCGGGATCGATTCCCTTGCCGGCCCTCGCCATCCTCGTCCTGCAGAGAAGCCCCTGCAATGTCGCGAACAGTTTCAGATGCACGCAAATGCCGCACCCGCTTGCCTCGGCTGGCCCGAAATCATCGGCCGTTACCTCGGAGCGCTGCTGCGGTGCGGAACCTTTGATCGCGGCGGGACAGCGCCCCTCTGTCCTGCCGGACATCTCCCCCACTTGGGGGGAGATTGGCCTTCATCAATGATTTCGCCAACCACCAACCTTGCAAAAGGACGCTGTCCGCGAAGCTGCCAATCTCCCTTCCTTGTGGGGGAGATGTCGGGTCTTGGGCAAAGAGAGCAGGACAGAGGGGGCGCGAAGGATCGCTACAGAGCGCTTTTATTCTGGGCCGCCGCATTCTTCGGCGGATGTCACGGCTCGATTGGTTCTCAATAGGACTGCATGGCCTCAACCCGAGAAGCGGAGCGTATCGACGAGCAGGGCGAAAGCCGGCGACGCTTGGCGACGGCTTGGATAGTAGAGGTGATATCCCGGCCAGGGCGGGGACCACTCCTTAAGCACCCGCATCAGGCGGCCGCTTTCCAGATGACGCTCCGCGACATCCTCCGGCACATAGGCGAGGCCGAAACCAGCCAGCGCCGCCTCGAGAATCTCGAGGGTGCCATTGAGGACAATCTGGCCGTCCACCCGCACCTTCAGCTCGCGACCATCGCGCTCGAAATCCCAGGCCCAAAGCCCGCCATTGATGGAAAAGCGCTGGTTGATGCAAACGTGGTCGGTCAGCTCCTGCGGCGTCGTTGGCGGCGGCCGCCTGGCGAAATACGACTGCGTCCCGACGACGGCGAAGCGGATGTCCGGTCCGACGCGCACCGCGATCATGTCTTTTGCAACACGCTCTCCCATTCGCACGCCCGCGTCGAACCGTTCGGCAGCAATATCCGTCAGTGCGTTGTCGAGGAAGACCTCGACCGTGACGTCGGGATAGTCCGGCAGGAGCTTCGCCAGCTTCGGCCAGATGACGGCGTTGAACGCGTGATCGCTTGCCGTGAGCCGAATGGTGCCGGCGGGCTTCTCCCGCAATTCGCTCAACGCGTCGACCTCCGCCTCGATCTCCTCAAAGCGCGGGCCGATATTGCGCAGCAGCCGCTCGCCGGCCTCTGTAGGTGAAACGCTGCGGGTCGTTCTCGTCAGCAGCCGAATGCCCAGCCGCTCTTCCAGATCGCGGACCGTGTGGCTGAGCGTGGACTGCGAAATTCCGAGCTGCGCAGCGGCGCGCGTGAAGCTGCCCTCCCGCGCGACCGCCAGAAAGGCCAGAAGCATATCGGTTCGTCCGCGCTGCATTTATGGCTCCGCCCCATAAGTTTGTGCGGATTATACGGACTAATCGAGCGAACTGCACACACTCAATCGATCGCGATTGCCGAGAGCACCGCAAATTCCGGACGGTGGCGCGAACCCCGTCTGAGCAATGACGATGAAGGAAGAACCGGCGGCAGTTCATTCGCGTCGCTGCCATTCATGGCCCCGACCGATAGGTCCTATCGGGGAGCGGGCGCTAATCAAGGCGCCTCAAGCGCTCTAAGGTTTTAGCGTCGCACACGCACCCAGCGTGTCTTCGGGCCGGGGGGCATCCATATCTTGGGCCGCGAATTGGCGGATCATCACGAAAGCGACAATCGACATGTCTGATAGCCAAAGAACTTCGACAGCCAGTTCGGACATAACGCGCCGGGAGCTCATGCAAGCGGCTGCTGTGACTGGCGGTGCTCTTTTAGGAGAACAATTCGTGCCCGGAGCTATTTCTCCGGCGCTGGCACAGGCTGCCGGCGCCGCGACGGCGCCGCTCGATGTGTCGCTGCGCATCAACGGGACGGAGCACCGGCTTTCGCTCGACCCGCGCACGACGCTGCTGGATGCGCTGCGCGAGCACCTGCATCTGACGGGCTCGAAGAAGGGCTGCGGCCTCGGCCAATGCGGCGCCTGCACGGTGTTGATGGATGGCATGCGCGTGAAGGCGTGCCTCTCGCTCGCGGCGCTCGCTCAGGGCCGCGAAATCAAAACCATCGAAGGATTGGCGCAGGGCGATGAGCTCCACCCGTTGCAGGCGTCCTTCATCGAGCGCGATGCCTTCCAGTGCGGCTATTGCACGTCGGGGCAGATCATGGCCGGCGTCGCCTGCATCAGCGAAGGCCATGCCGGGTCGCCGCAGGAGATCCGCGAATGGATGAGCGGCAATCTGTGCCGTTGCGGCGCCTACGACCATATCGTCGCGGCCATCCAGGACGCGGCTGCCGTGTCCAACTCGACGCAGGAGGGCTGAGCCATGCATCCCTTTGTGCTCGAACGTCCGCGGGATCTCTCTGCCGCACTCAGCTTCGGCGCCCAAGCCGGCCGCAATGATGCGCCGGTCGAATACATCGCCGGCGGCACCGACATGGTGCAGCTTCTGCAGGAGTATGTCCGCCGACCGGATCGGCTTGTGAGCCTCGCGGGAGTTCTCGACGACGGCATCGAGATCGGTCCGCAAGGCCTGAGGCTTGGCGCCGCCGCCACGATGGCGGAGGTGGCCGCCCATCAAGCTGTGGTCGAGCAGTTCCCTCTGATATCCCAGGCGCTGCTGAATTCGGCGAGCCCGCAGGTCCGCAACCAAGCGACCATGGGCGGCAATCTGCTTCAGCGCACACGCTGTCCCTACTTTCGCGATGTCGGCTACGAGGCATGCAACAAGCGCGTGCCTGGCTCCGGCTGCGCCGCCCTGGACGGCGAGAACCGCTGGCACGCAGTGCTCGGCACGAGCGACAACTGTATCGCCGTTCACCCGTCGGACCTCGCGGTTGCCCTGGTGGCGCTCGATGCGTCGGTCGAGCTCCGAGGAGCTGGCGGTGACCGTTCCGTGCCGCTCTCCGATCTCCATCGCCTTCCCCGCGATACGCCGCACCTCGAAACCGTTTTGGAACCGGGCGAAGTGATCACCGCGATCACGGTCCCGGCCAGGGCGGCAGGACTGCGGTCTCACTATCTCAAGGTACGCGATCGCGCCTCCTTCGAGTTCGCCGTGGTCTCGGCCGCAGTCGCAATCGAGACGGACGGCGCTCGCATCCGGCAGGCCCGCGTAGCGCTCGGCGGCGTTGGAACGAAACCCTGGCGCCTGCCGAACGTCGAGACCGCGCTCGCGGGCGCCGACTTCGAGCCAGCGGTGCTCCGCCAGGCGGCGGCGCTTGCAGCAGACGGCACACGGGGTCGCGGCCACAACGGTTTCAAGATCGAACTCATGCAGCGCGCCATCGTTTGCGCGGTCGAAATCGCGGGAGCACGCGCATGACTGCTGCCTTGATCGGAAAATCCGTCAGCCGCGTCGATGGCCGCGTGAAAGTTACTGGCGCTGCGACCTATGCTGCCGAGTTCGAGGTGCCGAACCTCGCCCATGCCGCCGTCGTCAGGAGTATTGTCGCGAACGGCCAAATTGCCATCGACACGGCGGAGGCCGAACGGGCGCCCGGCGTAATCGCGGTTGTGACACACCGCAACGCGCCCCGCCTCGCCTACCAGCCGCACAAAGGCCTCCCCGACGCAGCCGTTGGCGAGCGCCTGCATGTGCTGCAGGACGACCGAGTGACTCACCAGGGCCAGCCGATCGCGCTGGTGGTCGCCGAGACGCTTGAACAGGCGGTTTACGCGGCGGAGGTCGTGCGGGTTACCTACCGGCACGAAGCGGCGGCCACCGACATGGAAAGCGTCGATCCAGTTCTGCCTACCGGGAAACCGGCGGAGTGGGAGATACGGCGAGGCGAACCCGACAGCGCCTTCGAACAAGCGGAATTCCGGGTCGACCAGACCTATGTGATCCCGCGCGAGAACCACAATCCGATAGAGATGTTCGCCACCATTGCCTCGTGGCAGGGCGGCAGCCTGACCCTGTGGGACAAGACACAGTGGGTGCACAATGTTGCCGAGGAGATCGCCGCCGTGTTCGGCATCGCTGCCGAGAACGTGCGTGTCATCTCGCCCTTCGTCGGCGGCGCGTTTGGTTCGGCGCTGCGCTGCTGGCCGCATGTCACGCTGGCGGCACTGGGCGCCCGTGTAGCCGGACGGCCAGTCAAGCTGGTGCTGTCGCGGCGCGAAATGTATTACGGCGTCGGCTACCGTCCTCACACGGTGCAGCGGGCCGCGCTTGGCGCCTCCCGTGACGGCCAGCTCCAGGCCATCCGGCACGAGGGCCACCAGGAGACCTCGACCTACGAGGAGTTCACCGAGGCGCTGCTCAGCGCGACCCGGTTCCTGCACTCCTGCCCGAACGTCCACACGCGCCATCGCATCGCGCCGATGAACGTCCACACGCCGACCTACATGCGCGCGCCCGGTGAGGCGAGCGGCATGTATGCCCTGGAATCGGCCATGGACGAGTTGGCGGTCGCGCTGAACATGGATCCCGTCGAACTGCGGTTGCGCAACGAGCCGGACCGGGACGAATTTAGGGATCTCCCGTTCTCGAGCCGTTCGACCAGGGAATGCTACCGGGCCGCCGCCGAGCGTTTCGGGTGGGCACAAAGGAACGCCGCGCCGCGCTCCATGCACGACGGGCGCTCGCTGATTGGCTGGGGCATGGCCAGCGCCACCTATCCGATGAACTATGCACCCGCCTCGGCCATGGCCCGGCTCTTGCCGGACGGCACTGCCGAAGTGATGAGCGCAGCGAGCGACATGGGACCCGGCACATGGACATCGATGACGCAGGTCGCGGCGGACACGCTGGGCCTGCCGATCGAGCGGGTCAAGTTCACGCTTGGCGACACCCGCCTGCCGCGCGCCCCTATCCACGGCGGTTCCATGACCATGGCGAGCGTCGGCAGTGCGGTGCAGGCGGCTTGCCGCAAGGCGCGCGACGACGCGCTGGCACGCGCCGGCTCCAACGATCTTGAAGAGGCCATGGAGCGTCTCGGCCAAGTCATCGAGGCAACCGCCGACGTCGCTCCCGGAGATGAGACGAAGCGGTTTTCCATGCACGCCTTTGGCGCCGTGTTCGTGGAGGTTGCCGTCGATCCCGATCTCGGCGAGACGCGCGTGCGGCGCATGGTCGGCGCCTATGGCGCCGGCCGCGTCGTCAACCCGAAGATCGCGCGCAGCCAGTGCATCGGCGGCATGATCGGCGGCATCGGCATGGCCCTCATGGAGCACTCGGTTGTCGACCCCCGCAACGGGCGCGTCACCAATGCCAATCTCGCCGAATACGCCGTGCCGGTGCACGCCGACGCGCCGCCTGTCATGGACGTGATCTTCGTCGACGAGCACGACCCGCACGTAAACCCGCTCGGCGTGAAAGGCCTCGGCGAGATCGCGCTGGTCGGCGTCGCGCCAGCGATCGCCAATGCCATTTTCCACGCTACCGGAAAGCGTGTCCGCGAACTGCCGATCACGCCGGACAAGCTG